>JAUYKD010000011.1 GCA_030700195.1 Candidatus Nealsoniibacteriota bacterium
AAGAAGAAAATTGCTGAGGGTAAAACCAAGTCTCAAGCTCTCTGCTGTCTTAAAAGAAGATTAGTTAATATCATTTTCATGATGCTGAAATATAAACAAGAGTACAGATACCCTGAAAATTCTTGACATAGATTATTCGCCCCTTGGGCGATTATTTGGTTAGTTCCTTAGAGTTGCTCCGAAAATCGATCTGTAAAGGCGTTCGATTAATGCCTCGAAGTTGAAAATAGAATTCTCAATTTTCAACTACGATCGACACTCCACAATAAAAATTGTGTAAAATGTAGTGATCCATGGACAGCTTCCGCTACCCATGCCTTGTTACGACTTCATTCTTGTCACCGATCTTAGCTTAGGTCCAGTAAACTGGAACTTCGGCTATTACCGGCTTCCCTAATGTGACGGGCGGTGAGTACAAGATTTAGGAACGTATTCATCGCACCATGGCTGATATGCGATTACTAGCGATTCCAGCTTCATGAGGTCGGGTTTCAGACCTCAATCCGAACTGAGAGACCGTTTGTTGCGATTAGCTCCGTCTTACGACTTAGCAACGCATTGTCGGCCCCATTGTATCATGTGTGCAGCCCAGGGCATCAAAGGGCCACGCTGACTTGGTGTCGTCCTCTCCTTCCTCCTGGTTGTCCCAGGCAGTCCTCCGTGACATATAAAACACAGAGTAAGGGTTGCGCATGTTACCCCATTTAAGGGTGCGTCTCAAGATACATGCTGACAACAGCCGTGCAGCACCTGGGCTAATGTCCTTGTGGGTAGTCCTACGTTTCTGCAGGATTTCATTAGCCTGTCAAGCCCTGGTAAGGTTCCTCGCTTGTTGTCGAATTGAGCCACATGATCCACCGCTTGTGTAAATCCCCGTCTATTCCTTTGAGTTTTAATGTTGCCATCGTACTTCCCAGGCGGGACACTTAACGCGTTAGCTTCGCCACTTGAAGGGTCGACACTTCAAATAGCTAGTGTCCATCGTTTACAGCGTGGACTACGCAGGTATCTAATCTGCTTTGATCCCCACGCTTTCGTCCCTCAACGTCAGGGTCGCCCCAGCTGAATGCCTTCGCTTTCGGTGTTCCGGTCGATATCAACGGATTTCACCCCTACACCGACCGTTCCATCAGCCTCTAACGCCCTCTAGTCAGAAAGTATCCTTGGCATCCCCAAAGTTAAGCTCTGGGTATTTAACCAAAGACTATTCTGACCGTCTACGGACCCTTTACGCCCAATAAATCCGGATAACGCTTGTGGGCTCTGTATTACCGCTCCTGCTGGCACAGAGTTAGGACCCACTTATTCCTCAAGTACACTCACCCGAAGGTTGTTCCTTGAGAAAAGCTCTTTACACTCCGAAGAGCTTCTTCGAGCACGCGACGTCGCTGGTTCAGGCTTTCGCCCATTGACCAATATTCTCGACTGCAGCCACCCGTAGGTGTTTGGGCAGTGTCTCAGTCCCAATGTTGGGGGTCGCGCTCTCACGCCCCCTACCCGTCATTGCCTTGGTAGGCCATTACCCCACCAACAAGCTGATAGGCCGCAGACCATTCACCGAGCGAATTCTTGCGAATCCTTTACCCGTAAGGGAACCATCAGGTATTATCCTAGATTTCTCTAGGCTATCCCTGTCTCAATGGTATGTATCTACGTGTTACTAACCCGTTTGCCGGTTTCCGCCAAAGGCGGACCCCGTGACTTGCATGCCTTATCCACGTCGCCAGCGTTCATCCTGAGCTAGGATCAAACTCTCAAATAAAATTTAAGTTCGAAGAGATACAAATCTCTTCTTTACTTTCACTTCTATAAATAGAAGTTCAGTTTCGGAGCAACTCTAAGAAACCGATTGAAGTTAAAACTCAAACTCAATCGTTTGTTCTTTATATTGTTAATGTTCATCCTCCTGGAAATAAAAACCAGGAAAAGACTTCCTGATTAATCTAAGTCTTTTCGTTATATCAATCTTTAGCAACAACCGCAATCGGACTTCTTCTTTTTGGCTTTTTTCTTCTTGGCCATATATTTATCTTTCCTACCTGTTATATTAATACTTCCAAGAAACCTGTCAAGTTGTGAGCCAACGGTCGGACTTGCACCGACAGCCTGCGCATTACAAATGCGCTGCTCTGCTGTTGAGCTACGTTGGCATTTTACTTTCCTCTCTTGGCTTTTTTCAACTCGTCCCAATAATGATTATTGTTCGTCTGGTTTTTTTGACTGTTTTTCTGTCTTAATCTTTCCAGCCAGCCGCTTGTTTTATGATCAGTTTTAAGAGTTAAAACTCTGATCCTGGAAAGAAACTTTTGCAGATAAAGCTCGTAGGAAAGGTCCTTAACCGCCGGGATTTTTTGAACCTCTGTTTTTGCTTTGGAGATTATAAGCTCTTTGAACTCTCCGGACGGCTCGGATAATTTGCTTAAACTCGGCAGCTTATTAAATAAAACAATACAGGCTCCAAGTAAACCGACAAACAAAAGAATTACGCTAATAAGTTCAACCATATTAAAGAGAATATCTTATATGTCTTTTAATTGTGATATTTTCTCCGGTCTTCATAATATATCCTTCAACAAGGTCTTTGACGCTTTTTGACTCATCTTTTATCCAAGACTGTTCCAGAAAAGGAGTTTCATCTTCTTCTTTCCCCGCAACCTGCAAACAAAGCTCATGAGCTAATGCTTGGAAATCAGCAGATTTGGCCACAAAATCAGTCTCGCAGTTAAGTTCCAAAAGAACACCAATCTTTTTATTAGGATGTATGTAAGAATCAATTATTCCCTGGGCGGTTGAGCGCTCTTTCTTTTTCTCGGCCAATTGCTTACCCCACTGCCTCAAAATCTCTTTGGCTTTTCCAAGATCTCCCTTAGCTTCTTTCAGCGCTTTTTTACACTCAATAATGGAAACGCTTGTTTCGTCCCTTAATTTTTTAATATCATTTATGCTCATCTTTTTGGGGTTTTACCTGTGCTTCTACGCTCTTCTTTACCGGCGCTTCCGCAAGCGGAAGCTTGGCTTTTAAAATTACATCTTTTACTTTATCTAAAATGTATTTGACTGAAGAAGTAGCGTCATCGCTCGCTGGAATCGGATAATCGGCTAAAGTAGGATCAACGTTAGTGTCGCAAATACCGATAATCTTAACTCCGCTAATCTTTGCTTCTTTTACCGCCAAATCGTTCTTTCTCATATCTGTCACAAAAATAGCGTCGGGAACCCTGTTCATCTCTTTTATCCCGCCGAACTTAATTTCTAGCTTTTTGATTTCTTCATCCATTTTAGCTCTTTCTTTTTTAGTGTATTTTTCAAGCTCCCCGCTTTCTTTTTTTCTTTCTAAGTCCTTATAATATTCAATCCTTTTCCAGATAGTGCTGAAATTGGTAAAAGTGCCTCCAAGCCAGCGTTCTGAAACATAAGGCAAAGAACACTCTTGCGCCATGCTTTTTACTAAAGCCTTAATCTGTATTTTCGTTCCAATCAAAAGCAAAACCTTTCCTTCAGAAATAAGTTTTTGAATAAAATCCAAAGCTTCGGTCAGTTTTCCCTCGGTTTTTTCAACATCAATAATGTGAACGTTATTTCTAACTCCAAAAATATACTGGTTCATTTTTGGATTAATGCTTGATGTTCTGTGGCCAAAGTGAACTCCGACCCGCGTCATTTCCTCGGTGTCAATATTGAATTTATTTTTTCCCTCGCCTGCATGGCTAGCAGGTTTTTTGATTTCTGCCATATCGATATTAATAATAGCATATGTTTTCAAAAGCTGCAATATGTGCTAATCTTAAAAAGATGGCAAAAATACAAAAGACCATTATTATATCCCTGGGAGGATCTATTATTATTCCGGATAAAATCCAAACGGAATTCCTTAAAAGATTTAAGGAATTTATTTTAAAATTTATAAAACAGGGCTATACTTTCATTATTGTTACGGGCGGAGGGAATATTTGCCGAGAATATCAAAAAGCAGCAGCCCAAATTTCACAACTAACGGATGAAGATAAAGATTGGCTGGGTATTCACGCTACTCGCCTTAACGCCCACCTTTTAAGGACTATCTTTAAAAAGGAAGCTTATCCTGTAGTCTTAGACAGCCCTCATAAAGAAATGAATGGAGCAAAATTCAATCTTTTTATTGCTTCTGGCTGGCGGCCAGGCTGGTCGACAGACTATGACGCAGTTCTTTTAGCCAAAAGATTTAAGACAAACAAACTCATTAATGCTTCCAACATAATTCATGTTTACGACGAAAATAAGAAATCAATTAAAAAAATCAGCTGGAAAAATTATCGAAAATTAATCAGTTCTAAATGGCAGCCCGGCATGAACGTGCCTTTTGATCCGATCGCGGCCAAAGCTGCCCAAGAATTCAAAATGGAGGTTATTGTGACCAAAGGAACCGACTTAAAAAACTTAGCCAATATAATACAAGGCAAGAAATTCAATGGAACAATAATCCATCCTTGATTTATAAAAATAGTGTGATAAAATAATATTATAATGAAACGAGACATACACCCAACCTACTATAAAAACGCCAGAGTCCAGTGCGCCTGCGGCAATGTTTTTCAAATTGGTTCAACTAAAGAATACATTGACGTTGAAATTTGCTCAAAATGCCATCCTTTTTACACCGGTAAAGAAAAAACTATTGACGCTATGGGCCAAGTTCAAAAATTCAGGAAACGGCTGGCTAAAAAACAAAATATAAAGAAGAAGAATCGATAATATGGAAGCGGTAATCATGGAAATTAGGGCCGGGACTGGAGGAGATGAAGCCGCTCTTTTTGCAGCTACTCTTTACAGGATGTACTCAAGATATGCTCAAATCCAAAACTGGAATCAAAAGGTTTTGGATTCTAATCCTACGGAGCTCGGAGGTTTTAAACAGATTGTTTTTGAATTATCTGGGAACGATGTTCTCTTAAAAATGCAGTTTGAAGGAGGAGTTCATCGAGTCCAAAGAATTCCCAAAACAGAAAAACTGGGCAGAGTGCACACCTCTACCGCTTCAGTAGCTGTTTTACCAAAGCCAAAAAAGGCAACGCTTAATATAAGGCCGGACGAACTAAAGGTTGATGTTTATCGGGCTTCGGGCCCCGGAGGACAAAACGTCAACAAAAGGGAAACAGCCGTCAGAATCACCCATTTGCCGACCAATATTGTTGTAACCTCCCAAACCGAAAGAAGCCAGCTGCAAAACAAAGAAAATGCCATGGCTATTTTGGCAGCAAAAATTATGGAGAAAAAAGAAGAGGAACAAGTGGGAAACTTAAGCGAAAAAAGAAAAGCCCAAATCAAATGGGCCAGAAGAGCTGATAAAATAAGAACTTATAATTTTCCGCAGGACAGAGTGACTGACCACAGAATCAACAAATCTTTTCACGATATAGAAGGAATTATAGACGGCAAACTGGATAAAATGATCCAAAAACTCACTCAGCGAACTTTCGTATAACGAAAGTGAAGCTTGAACAGCGAACTTTCGTATAACGAAAGTGAAGCTTGAACAGCGAACTTTCGTATAACGAAAGTGAAGCTCGAAAAGAAGATTTATCTTCTTTGAGTCCTAAATAAGGCGAAACCTCAATCAATTTCTTTTATGTCTTGTTCGTATCGAGCGGCTATAGCCATAACTGAATCTCCGTAAAATTCATATCTGATTTGCTTGCTCAACGAACAACTTCCGGCAAAATAAGAAAGAGCTGCGCACCATTCATAATCGTGTGTTTTTTTAGTTGCGCCTGCGTCAGCAAGATAAACGGCCGCGGCCAAAAAAGCATCGCTGATATTCCAAGGATCGGCGGGACTTCCTTTTAATTCGGCTACGCGGTTCTTATACATCATCCAGGTAGAGGGAATAAATTGAGCGGGACCCATTGCCCCGCCGTATCCCCCGAGCGAAGGAATCGGACAAGAAACAGGAGTATTAAAAGGGTCTCTGCCTAATGTTTCTGTTATTTGTAAGAAAGGCTGCACGTCTCGGGATGGCTTCATAACTTTAGGAATAAACGTTCCATTTACTCTTACTCCATCTCCGGTTGTTGCGTCTTTTAAATAGCACTGCCCGACGTTGCTGCCAATATTGGATTCTTGAGTAAGCACTGCCAATAAGAAGGCCGGCCGTACGCCGGTTAACCCCGAAACCACTTTGGCAATTACTAAGGCTTGGCCGAAAGTAGGAGCCTCGGGTACGCCAATTAATTCAAAAATTCTTTCTCTGATGGCCTGGGCTATTTTTTCCACGCTTTCTTTCTCTTCTAATTGTTTTTGGTATTCTGCTTCGGTCATCTTCAATAAATAATCCTGCTCCAACTTTTTCTTGGTATTTTCCTGTTTTTGGAGGTTTTGTATGACAACCTGCTTTTCCAAGCCGCCCTTTTCTTCGTCTAAAGACAGCTTTTCGTCTTCCAGATATACTTTCAACGCTTTAATATTGGTCAAAAGATCTTTATTCTTAGCATTAACCTCTTCCAAAGCCACTAAATTGTCAAAGAAATCGGAAATGCCTTCAGATAGCAATATTTCAATTAACGAACGCCTGTCCTCTTGGTATATTTCTCTTAAAATCGCTCCGAGTCTCTCTTTGCCGTCTTCTATATTTAAAGATGTTTTCTTAATAGAACTTTCCGTATCTTTTATCTGCACGCCCAAATCATTAATAACTATATTTGATTGATAAATCTGCAGATCCAGTTTTTTAATGGTATTTTGCAGAATTGATATTTGATTTACAAGAGTTTTTTTCTCTTGTTCGGTTTTAGTAATATCTTTTTCGTATTGAGCGATCTGCTCCTCTAACTGCTTTAATTCTTCTTCCAAAGCCTGCCTTTCTTCTGTCGGAGTTAAGGCTAAAGCAAAAAATTTCGGCGAAACAAAAGCCGAAATTAATGCAACTAATAAGATTATTTTGAATAAATAATTACTCATTTGTTTTACCTTTCGAGGAAGATTTCTTTTCCTCGCGCCCGGACTTTTCCGGACGCCGCTCTTTAGAGCGAGCCTCGCCTTTGGCCGGAGGTTCGCTCCCCTCGGAGCCGGCTTCCTCCTTCTTTTTCTCATCCACCTTCTCTATTTCTTCTATCTTTTCTTCAATCGGCTTGCCAAGTTCTTCTTCAACTTTTTCAGGCGGAGCAACATGAGCTATAACTTCTCCCGGCTCTCTTAAAATTCTGACCCCTTCAGACATTTTAATATCTTTAACCAAAATATTGTCTTCAAAAGAATTCAATCCTGCTACGTTAACTTCGATTTCTTTAGGAAGTTTTTCAGGCAAGGCTTTGACCGCCACTTCAGAAATATTTTTAATTAAAGTGCCTCCCAGATTTTTAACGGCCGGAGCTTCTCCAACAAGAATAATAGGCACTTTTATTTCGATTTCTTGAGTAAGCGATGGCTGATAAAAATCAACGTGAGTCAGAGCGCCTGTTAAAGGATCGTGTTCAACCTCGTGGATTAAAACCACGTATTTATCTTTTTTGCCCTCAACCAAAAGAGAGATTAAGGTGCTTTCTCCGGCCTCCTGGAGCGTTTTTTCAAACTCTTTCAAATCAACCTCCAGATTTTCAGTTTTCATTTTAGGCCCATATAAAACAGCCGGCAAAATACCCTTTTGACGAAGGGCTTTTACTTTCTTTCCTTGAATTTTACGAATTTTTGAAGTTAAGGTTAACATTGTTATT
This sequence comes from Candidatus Nealsoniibacteriota bacterium, assembly GCA_030700195.1. GTDB lineage: Bacteria > Patescibacteriota > Minisyncoccia > Minisyncoccales > MHMH01 > JAUYKD01. The sequence goes on from JAUYKD010000011.1 coordinate 7,686, forward strand.
GCAATCAATGAATTTTCAATTCATTTCTACCTTCAATTCATTTTTCATGAATTTCGGTCATTAATGCGAATGCACTGAACCGGACAACTATCGGCCGCGTCCTTATTGCAGGAAATATCTTTAACCTCCATTTCAACTTTTTCTTCTTTACCCTCTTCACTTATCATCACCGCTTTTCCGTCTTCAGCCATTTTCCAATATTTTGGGCACAAAGCTTGACACGTGCCGCAGCCAATACATTTTTCTTGTTCTAAAATAATCTTGGCCATAATGATTATATTTTATTATTGCTGCCGAACAGTTTAATTTTATTTTCGACCACTTTTCGCACTTTAAGCAAGGTTGCGGCCCGCTTGATTTCAGTACTAATATTTATTTTAACAAATCCTAATTTAATGGCTTGCTTAATATCGCTGGCTGCAACGCCCGAGCCGCCGTGTAAAACCAAAGGAAGAGAAACTGATTGAGCTATCTCTTTCATTCTTTTTAAATTCAACCTCGGATTGCGCCCAAAAGCAGATATGCCATGGATACTTCCAATAGACACCGCCAAAGTATCAACTTTTACCCGTTTAATGAAAGAGAGCGCTTCTTGAGGATTAGTTAAATCTCCCCCGATAACTCCGACTTCTCCTTCAACAAGAACTTTAAAGCGCTTGGCATAACTGATTACTTGGTTGGTTTTTTTAATGTTTTCTGCCAGCGGTAAATCCGAACCGTCAAAATGCACTGCCGGATAACCATATTTTATCGCCTTTTTAATATAGCTTAGATTCTTAGCGTGGTCAAGATTTAAAAAAAGCGGCAAGCCGGTTTCTTTCCTATATTGCTCAACTTTCTTTGTAATTTTATCCAGTCCGAACTCACGGACTCTTTTTTCTGATGTTCCTAAAATCGCCGGAGAACGTTGTTTTAAACAGGCCTCAATAATCCCCTGAAGCATAATTTCGTCGTAAAAACCAAACTGCCCCAAGGCCCATTTTTCTTTCTTTGCTTTTTGAAGATATGATTTCAGCGTCATAAAGCTATTTTAACAAACAACGGTTATTAAGAGAGCATATTTCCTTTTGCACTTTCACTTTTCTCCATTTCTGGTTTTTCTTCAAAAGACCTTTTTTTGCGCCCAATTGAGTTAAGCAAAAACCGCCGTTGGCCATGCCAAGTTGTATAGCATATTCAATACTGCCTTTAGATTGAATTAAACCGGAAACGAATCCGGCCGCAAAAGAATCTCCCGCCCCGGTAAAATCAACCGCTTTCATTCCTAAAGAGCCTGCTTTATAAAGCAACTTGCCGTCGGAAACCACCACTCCTTTAGAACCCTTGGTCATAATACAAATTCCCGGCACAAAAGCATCAAGTTTTTTAAATATTTCAACTTCATTTTTATAAGGAAGGTTTGTTAAGAAAGAAGCTTCCTCTCTATTTAGTATCAATACGTCAACCTTTGATAAAATTCTTTTTAAGGCGGCTTGGGGCAGAGAAAGCTGAGCAATACTCGGGTTCATAGCTATTTTAAGGCGATTCTTCTTGGCAAAATTAACAAGCATCTCTGATAATAAAACCTGCTGGCCGGAAAAAGGAGCTAAATAAAACCATTTTGCCTTAAGTTTTGGCCAAGGAATGTCTTTTTTTGTTTGTTCCCCGGAAGCTCCCCGATAAACCAGAATGGTTCTTTCTTTTTGTGAGAAAGAAGAAAGAATAACCGAATGATTGGTTATTTTAGAAGAAATTCTTTTAACAAAACCAGTGTCTATGCCAAGGCCTTTCAATTCTTGAAGAATTTCGTCCCCGGCCTTATCCTTGCCGATCACCCCGCAATAAGCTGTTTTAAATCCCTGATTGACAAAGGTGGCGGCTGTGTTCGTGCCTCCTCCTCCGGTTGTAAAAGCTATGTTTTCAACATCAATTTTTGAACCGAAAGAAAAGCAAAGCCCTTTGCCCGTAACAAACTTCTTCTCCCCCACCACTTTGAGGTTTTTTGACCTTAAAAAAATATCTTTAGCGGCCGAACCAAATGTTATAATATCAAACATCGAAAATTAATTATGTTTCTGTTTTAACTGTTTTTCTTTTTTAGAGACAACGAAAGTTGTTTTAATTATTGTGTCCGGATTTAAAGATATTGACTCAATCCCCTGTTCCACTAAAAATTCAACGAAGTCAGGAAAATCAGAAGACGCCTGCCCGCAAATACCGCAGTATTTATTTCTTAGTTTACAGGCTTTGATAACGCGAGCCACCATTGTTTTGACAGCCTCGTTTTTTTCGTTTCCGATCTTCGATATTTTAGCATTGTCTCGGTCAATTCCCAGAGTTAATTGAGTGAGATCATTACTGCCAATTGACATCCCGTCAAAAATATCAAGGAACTTATCAACCAGAATAACGTTTGAGGGAATCTCGCACATAACAATAACTTTCAATCCGTCCTTGCCTTTGGCCAGCTTAGCCTCGGCCATTATTTTTAAAACTTTCTTGCCCTCTTCAACGGTTCGACAGAAAGGCACCATGGCCCAGATATTTTTTAAGCCGAACTCTGTCCTGGCTTTTTTCATAGCTTCGCATTCCAATAAGAAAGCTTTTTTAAATAAAGGATCGTAATATCTGGAAGCCCCTCTCCAGCCGAGCATAGGGTTTGCTTCTTTCGGTTCAAACTCTTTTCCCCCTGTTAAAGAAGCATATTCGTTGGTCTTAAAATCAGAAAATCTGACAATAACCGGATTAGGCCAGAAAGCGGCCCCGATCGTTCCTATTCCCCGGGCCAACTCATCGACAAAAAATTGGTTTTTCTTTTGTTTAATTAAGGCCAGCGGATGAACATTTATTTTTGAAGCAATAATGAATTCTTCCCGGGCCAAACCGACTCCTTGATTGGGCAAAAACGAATTTTTAAAAGCAATTTCCGGACTGCCAATATTCATCATAATTTTAGTTCTCGTTTTAGGAATACTTTTAAGATTATATTTTTTAACTTTAAAAGGAACAATGCCTGAAAATACGCGGCCCAGGCCGCTAGTGCAATCAACCGTGGCCATTTTACCGGTTGATAAAACTTTAGTAGCCTTATTGGCGCCAACAATAGCCGGAATCCCCAATTCGCGGCTGACAATTGCCGCATGGCAAACTCTTGAACCCTCATCAGTCACTATGGCTGAAGCGATCCTCATAATCGGCAGCCAATCGGGATCTGTCATTTTTGTAACTAAAATTTCTCCTTTTTGGAATTGGTTGATTTCTGAAATATTTTCTATAATTCTTATTTTGCCCTGGCCGATTTTATTTCCTACGGCAATTCCGGTAATAATCGGCTCTTTTTCAGTTTTAAGCTTATACTCTTTATATAATTTACCGGTTTGAACGGCATGAACAGTCTCGGGTCTTGATTGAACGATAAACAATTCGTTGCTCTTGCCGTCTTTAGCCCATTCAATGTCCTGCGGCTTGCCATAGTGTTTCTCAATAATACTTGCCCAACGAGCTA
>JAUYKD010000018.1 GCA_030700195.1 Candidatus Nealsoniibacteriota bacterium
GATAGTGCCTGATATTACCATGGCCGCCAGCCCCAATGCGGTTATTTTAACCGGAGCCAAGCCGGTTTTCGTTGATATTGAAGAAGAAAGCTTATGTCTTGACGTTAATAAAGTGGCTCAAGCTATTAACAAGAAAACCAAAGCGGTCATGCATGTTTCGTTGAACGGTCGGTCGGGCGAATTATTAAAACTGAAGAAGCTTTGTCAAAAAAAGAAAATTTATTTGATTGAGGACGCGGCTCAATCCCTCGGTTCTTTCTATCAGGGAAAACATTTGGGCAGACACGGGATTATCGGTTCTTTTTCTTTCAGTATGCCCAAAATTATCACTACGGGCCAGGGGGGATGTTTAATCACCGACAGCCAAAAACTTGACGAGAAAATAAAATTAATTAAGGATTTCGGCCGGAGGCGCGGAGGGGTTGATTTTTATGAAAAAATCGGGTGGAACTTTAAATTTACTGATTTATCAGCAGTAATAGGCATCGAACAAATGAAAAAACTAAAAACTAGAATTAGAAAGAAAAAAGCGACATTCGGATTATATAGGAAATTACTTGCTAATATACCAGAGGTTAAATTTATTAAAACTAATCTAAAAGAAACCAGTCCTTGGTTTGTGGATATTTTGGTCTCTCAAAGAGAGAAGTTGATCGTTTTCCTAAAAGAGAGCGGGGTCGGTTCTCGGCCCATTTATCCGGCCTTGCATAGCCAACCGGCCTACGCTAAAACTTCCACCTTCGCTCTCCGAGCTTCGGCGGACAAGTCGGCGGGCAAGCGAGCTTGCCCCACTGCCGAAAAAATTGCAAAACAAGGCCTTTGGCTGCCATCTTCGGTCAACTTAACCGAAAAACAAATTAAATATATTTGCCAAAAAATAAAAGATTTTTACTTATGAAAGTTAGTTTAGTTATCCCAACCAGAAATGAAGCTAAATCGCTGGGGAGAACAATTCAAGAGATACCAGCTGGTTTTGTTGACGAAATTATTGTTTCTGACGGCCATTCTACCGATGGTACCCTGGAAACGGCCAAGGGCTTGGGTTGCCAAGCCATTACTCAAGAGGGCAGAGGGTTTGGCTTGGGCATTATTTCTGGCATTAAACATTGTACCGGAGATATTATTATCATCATGGATGCCGACGGCTCTCAAAATCCGGCTGATATTCCCCGCCTGATAGAAAAAATTAAAGAGGGTTATGATATCGGCTGGGGCTCAAGATACGTTCAAAAGAAGAAGACGGCCGATGATACCTGGTTAAGATATTTTGGCAATCAGTTTTTCACTTTTTTGACCAGGATTTTGCACGGGGTAAAAACGGCTGACATTTTATATATGTTCGCCGCTTTCAAAAAAGAAGTCTTTGAAAAAGTGTCATTAAGGTCGCCCGGCTTTGAATTTTGCATTGAACTGCCGGTTAAAGCCCATAAAGCGGGATTTAAATTCGGCGAGGTGCCTTGCGTGGAAAGAAAGAGGTTGGCCGATGAAACCAAGGTAAATGATTTATTAGACGGCTGGAAAATTCTTTCAGCTATTTTAAAAAGATATTAAAAATATGGTTCCATTATTTTTGCTTTTTATTATTTCTATTTGCACTACGGTCGGGGCTCATCTTCTTTTCAAAAAGGGGGTCTTGGGTTTGGGCGAACTCAATTTTTCTTTTTCGGAAATATTTTCTCTAATTTGGCAAATTGTGCAAAATATCTGGATTTTAACCGGAGCTTTTTTATTTGTTATCAGTTTTTTAATCTGGCTTTTCATTATTTCCAAATTGCAGCTTAATATTGCTTACCCGATTATTATTGGTTCGGAGGTTGTTTTAGTTAGTCTTGCTTCTTGGTTTTTATTTAAAGAGTATCTTTCTTTTTTCCAAATCTTAGGAATTCTTTTTGTCGTGCTGGGTATATTTTTATTATCATCTAAGGCTTAAAATTTTAATGGTTTCTCTATTTTCTAAAGATATTTCTAAAAGAATCTTTTGGTTCATCTTAATTTCTTTAATATTACTAAGGATAACAATGGTTCTTTTCGCCATGCAGGATATTCCTCCTACCGGGGTGACGATGGACGGCTGGTGGTTTCCTCACGGAGGGGATGAGCGGGAATATTTTAATTTGGCCAAATCAATTACCGAGTTAGATTTGATCCAGGAAAAACAAACGCTTGGCTATCCTTTGTTTTTAGCTCCCTTTGTTTATTTGGCGGATGCCAAGACCATAAAAGACATTGTCCAGCCGCTTTTTATTGTTCAAGCGATTATTCTATTTGCTTTATCAATAATTTTAGTCAGTTTAATCGCGGAAAGAATATTTCAAAGCAGAATAATCGGAGTTATTTCAGGCGGAATATTCACCCTTTTTCCTTATTTATTTTATTTGCTTCTTTATTGTCTCGGCTCCATTTATCCGCAATTTACGGCTTACAGCCTGCTTCAAGGGCCGATAGAGTTTATTTCCATAAATTGGTTTTTAATGATTGCTGATCCTTTGTCGGCCTTTTTGATTTTTTTATGCTTCTATTTGTTTTTGAAAGAATTAGATAAGGAAAAACCCAGGCGTTCTTTGCTGATATTGCTTGGAATACTTAGTGGGTTTTCGGTCTTGGTCAGAATAGCCAATATTTTAATTGTGGCTATATTCGCTCTGGCCTGGCTTTTAAGAAAAAGAATAAAAGAAATGTTTTTAGCGGTTATAGTTCCTTTTCTTATTCTTCTGCCGCAATTCATCTACAACCAAAAATTTTTTGGTTCTCCCATTACCTTCGGTTATCAGACTTACGGCGACTATTCAAACATTTTCGGCTTATTCTCTTTTCAGAGATGGCTTGAACTTTACGAGACGATTTATTTTAAATCGCCGATTTTAATTTATCTTCTCCCGTTTTTGATAATCTTTTTGGCCTTGGGGGCAAGATATCTTATGAAAATAAATAAGATTATGGCTGCGGTTTTAATTTTTTGGCTTTTAAGCTTTTTCATTTTTTATATTTCCTATGCTTATGTAGGAGAAGGAGGTTATCTTGCTTTAAGATTTTTTATACCAATTATTCCTCCGTTTATTTTCTTAAGCATCGCTTCTTTCCTCCATATTTTCCAATGGCTAAAACAAAAACACTCCTAATTATTACCCAGAAGGTAGATATTAACGACGATGTTCTTGGTTTTTTTCATCGTTGGTTAGAAAAATTTTCAGAAAAACTGGAAAAGCTTTATGTTATTTGCCTTTCAGAAGGAGAGCATCATTTGCCAAAAAATGTTGTAGTTTATTCTTTAGGGAAAGAAAAAGGTTTTTCAAAGATTAGAAAGTTTTTTCGTTTGCAAAAATTCCTATTGAGATATATCCGGGAAGTGGACGGTGTTTTCATCCATATGGGCACGATTTATGCTATAGCTTCTTTTCCTCTAGCTAAAATTTTCAAAAAGAGATTGATTTTGTGGTATGTCCACAGGTCATTGAATCTTGGTTTGAAAATAGCAGAGAAATGCGTGGATAAAATTTTAACAGCTTCCAAGGAGGGCTGCCGTTTAAAAAACAGGAAAAAAATTGATATTTTAAGGCATGGCATAGACACTGAATTTTTTAAGCCCGATTATAATAAGAACGATACGAATAAAAAGTTTAAGATTTTATCTGTGGGCAGGATAGCGCCGATTAAAGACCAGGCAACCTTGATTGAGGCAATAGACCTTTTGATTAATCAAAAAAATATCATTGATTTTGAGGTAAAATTTATCGGCAGTTCGTTGGAGGACTATGAGAAAAAATATCTTGAGCAAGTAAAAAACTTGGTTGAGGAAAAGAAATTAGCGGATTTCGTTGAATTTTTAGGCGGGATGCCTCAGCAAGAAATAGCCGGATTTTATCAAGAAAGCGATGTTTTCGTTAATCTTTGTCCAACCGGTGGATTAGATAAGGCGGTTTTAGAGGCCATGGCTTGCGGGATTCCTGTTTTGGTTTGCAATGAGGCCTTCAGAAAAGATTTAGGCTCTTATGCCGACGAATTAATTTTCCAAGAAAAAAATCCCGATGATTTGGCCCGGAAAATTTTAAATTTAAGGAATTTAAACATTACTGAAATGGCGCGTTATTTAAGGAATCAAGTTGTTCAAAATCATAATTTAGATAATTTAATAGATAAAATAATTAATGTTTTTAAATAAAGGCGATGAAGATAAGTCTTCATCTTCATCTGCGTTTTAATATTAAATTAAAACTTGATCAATGACTATTTGTTATTTCGGCATTTACGATCCGGATTACTCTCGCAACAGGGAATTGATAAGCGGTTTGGGAGAAAATAAGGTTAAAGTAATTGAGTGCCGGGTTGATCCGGCGGAAAGGTTTAAATATTGGAAGCTGTTCAAAAAGCACCAGGCCATTGGCCAGTACGACATTATGGTTATCGGTTTTCCCGGTCATCCTGTAGTGCCGTTAGCCAAGTTGATTTGTAGAAAACCCATTGTTTTTGACGCCTTGGTTTCTCTTTACGACTCCAATATCTTTGACAGAAAAAGCGCTTCTCCTCGCAGTTTGGAGGCCTTGAAGTGCTGGTTTTTAGATTGGTTGGCCTGTAAGATGGCTGATAGAGTTCTTTTAGACGCCCAGGAGCACATAAATTACTTTGTCAAAACGTTCAGAATTAAAAAAGATAAATTCAGAAGGATTTTAGTGGGTACCAACCAGAACATTTTTTATCCCAGAGAAAACCGCAAAACAACTGACAAGTTTCTGCTTCTTTTTCAGGGCACTTACATTCCTCTCCAGGGAGTGGAATACATGATAAGAGCGGCTAAGCTTTTGGAAAACGATAATGTTCAACTGGATATCATCGGAAAAATAAAAACGTACGGGCCGGCCATAGAGTTAGCCCAAAAACTGAAGGCGGATAACGTGAAATTCATTGATTTCATGCCGCAAACCGAATTGGCCGAGCGCATGGCTGAAGCTGATGTTTGCTTGGGATTTTTCGGCGATACGCCCAAAGCCAAAAGGTGCGGGGCGTTTAAGGTGACCGAGGCCCTGGCTATGAAAAAAGCCATGCTGACCGCCGACACTCCGGCTATGAGAGAGTTTTTAGTAGATAGGCAAGATTGCTTATTTTGCCAAGGGGCGGATGCAGAGGACTTGGCTGAAAAGATAATGGAATTGAAGAACAATCCCGAACTAAGAAACAGAATAGCCGAAAACGGCTACAAGGTATATCAAGAAAAGCTGACTCCGCAGACTTTGGGGAGAGAGCTGAAAAGCGCGTTGGAAGAGCTTATTTGACTTTT
>JAUYKD010000021.1 GCA_030700195.1 Candidatus Nealsoniibacteriota bacterium
GTGGTGATGATGGCCAAATCGCACACTTCTCCTATTTTTTTGCCGATTCTTCTATGAACTTCCTTAGAAGAAGACCCCAGCTCAATTAAACAAGGCATAATAATAACTTTTTTCACCGAGCGATGGCGAAGGTCGAAAAGAGATTTATCTCTTTGAGCCGGCCACTTCTTTAAATATTCTAAATCAGCCATAACACCGTCCGGATTAGCAGAATAAGTAGAATCAATAATATCTGCGCCGTTTACCCCTTTTTTAATATGGTGGCTTTGCCAAGAAGCAAGCTTTTGACAGCCCCGGGCAATCTCTTCTGGCGTCATGCCAAGAACTCTGGCCACGGCTTTAGCCCCCTCTAAGTTTTCTTCTAAAGCCGAACCGGCTCCCTGGCCGTAAAGCTGTTTTTTTATCTTTGTTCTCTCATACAGCTCAACACAGTGTTTATTATTTGCATTAAAGAAAGCTGTTCCGTCTTCTGGCAAACTTTCGATCAGTTCGTACTTTGTTTTAATAATCTTTTCTTGCGAACCAAAGGTCGCCATGTGCTGTTCGTTTATCCCGGTTAAAACTCCGATTTTTGGCTTAGCGATATCACAGAGCATTTTTATGCCTCCCTTATTATAAGCCCCCATTTCGCAGACAAAAATTTCGTGTCTTGAATCCAATTCGTCCAAAATGCACTGTGAGATGCCTACTTCCGAATTCTGATGCTCTTTTGTCTTTAAAACCCTGAACTTTTCGGACAAAATCGCTGCCAAAAATTCCTTAGTAGAAGTCTTGCCATAACTTCCCGTAACTCCAATGACCAGTAAATCATTTAATTTTGCTCTTTTTTTCTTGGCCTGATTAATAATTCTATTCCTTAAAATTACGGCCAAGGGCTGAAAAAATAAAACTAAAAAAGACAAAGCAATTGGGGCTATAATATCAAGCCCTAAAAGAAGAGCCGTAATCTTGGTTATTCTGAACTCTAAAATAAATAAAGAGAAAAGAATAAAAATTTCGACGGAAAACCCCGTACTTAAAATCAAAGCGACTTTTCTCGTCAGAACCGGCTTTAAAAATGTTCCCTGCCGGATTTTCTTTAAAGCAACAATTGATTCGGTAAGAAAAACCAAAGCAACGAAATAAATAAGAGCTGTTTTAATTTCAACCAAACCATACCTGACGCAAAAAAATATCCCTAACAAGATAAATATCTTAACCAGTAATAAATAATTAAAAATCAGGCTCTTGCCTTTAGAGGTTTGGAAATGATCCCTGAATCTGCCAACATGGTATTCTTTCAACTGCCAAAGGTAAACCCAAAAGAAGAGCTTTTTAGCAAAAGCGATAAACCAAACAATAAAAATAAAAATAATAAGAGTTGTCATATATGTTTTACAATTGTTTGAACTAATAATTCCGGGTTTTCCGATTGAGGATTATGCCTGATATCGGGTAAAATCTCCAATTTTGCTCCTTTAATTCTTTCTTTTATCAAATAAGCGTCTTTTAAAGGAGTAATGTCGTCTTTTTCTCCCCAAATTAATAAAGTCGGACAAGAAATACTTGATATAGTTCCTGAAATATCTGTCCTGACCGCTTTGAGATAAGTTTCCCTCATAACACCCTCAGTATCCGGATAATCGCTCTTGACCATAAACTTATAAAAAGCTCTCCTGATAAAAGAATAAAACGGCAAAAAAGAAAAGGTTTTTATAATTTTAGCTATTTTCGCCATAACTTCCTTGCCGGGATCCTTTACTCTGATAATAGCCGCATCAACCAAAATCAATTTTTTAAGTTCTTTAGGAAATTTTAAGGCGTACTTGGCCGCTATGCCTCCGCCAAACGAATGACCGAGCAAAACAAACTGCGATAAATTATTGTTTAGGCAAAAATTACGAACCCAATCAATATAATCATCCATTGACCAAAGCCTAACCAAAGCAGAACTTTCTCCAAACCCCGGTAAATCAGGTAAAAAAACTTTGTGTTCTTCTTTTTCTAAAGTATCTTTTACTTTCCGCCAGTTTTTTGCGCAAGACCCCCAACCATGAAGAATTAAAATATCTGCCATAATTTACTGACTAATTTTCTTAAATATTGAGTCTTCAACTTCTTTTAATCTCTTTGAACATTGAGTCGCGCAACGCGGGACGAAAATTGAAAAGAAATTATTTAATTTCTTTGAACCCTACGTACTTCTGAAGGACCTTGGGTACTTCAATACTGCCGTCTTTCTTTTGATAATTCTCTAAAATGGCAATCAAAATACGGGGGCTGGCAATAACGGTATTATTCAAAGCATAAGCAAATTTTATGCCGCCGGATTTATCGCGATAGCGAATATTTAATCTTCTGGTCTGCCAGTCGGTTAGATTAGAATCCGAATGGGTTTCGCCATAAGCGTTTCTTGAGGGCATCCAGGTTTCAATATCATACATTTTATATTTACCAGCCCCCATATCGCCGGTTGAATTGGCAACCACTCTATATGGCAAGGCTAAATCTTTTAATATTTCCTGAGATGTTTTTAACATCTCATCAAGCCATTCATCTGACTCTTTAAGATTCGCCCGACAAATAACAACTTGTTCAACTTTCATAAATTCGTGAACCCGATATAAACCGCGCGTATCTTTACCATAGCTTCCTATTTCTGACCTGTAGCATTGAGATATACCACACATTTTAACCGGCAAATCTTCCTCGTTTAATATCTTATCAGTATAATAAGCAAGTAAAGACGGCTCGGCCGTACCGGCTAAAAATATTGGCTCTTTTAAATTCTCTCCGGTTTCTATCTTGCCGGGATTGCCTATTTGATATACTTCATCTCGTCCAAAAGGGAAATGCCCGCTGCCGATTAAAGCAAATTCGCGCATAAGGGTGGGCGGTAAAAATAACTCAAACCCTTTTTGTTTCAATTTATTTACAGCGTACATTAAGACGCCAAAATGTATCAAAACAGCTTCGTTTTTTAAATAATAACCCCTGAACCCCGAAGATTTAGCGCCGGCTTCAGCATCAATTAAATTCAAATCTTTTCCTAATTGAATATGATCTTTAATTTTAAAATTAAACTTCGGTATTTTCCCCCATTTCCCTATTTCTTTATTTGATTTATCGTCCGGCCCAACCGGTGAATCTTCAGATGGGATGTTTGGAATTAATAATATTAATCTTTGGAATTCTTGGTCCACTCCCTGAAAGTCCTTGGTAATTCTATCTGAATTTGTGTCCAGTTCTCTCATCTTTAAAATAATCGTCTCTTTTTCCTCTTTACTCTTTGTTTTCTGAATTTCTTTATTGGCTTTATTCTTCTGCGCTCGCATATCTTCAAGCGCCTGAAGATACTCCCGCCTCTTCTTATCAACTTCTAAAAACCGATCAATGTCTAAATCAATACCCTTTTTTTTGCAGGCATCTTTAATTTTTTCTGGATTTTGACGAATGAATTTTATGTCGAGCATAAATTTATTTATCAGTGATGAATGATATTTTCTTGGTTGAAAAGCTTTCATCCGATAAGTTTTTGTTTTTAATCCCGCTTTTCTTAGTTCTTTTGGTAAATCCTTGGTAAAAACCTTCTGATCGTAACCAAGACAAATAATATCTGGCTTCAATTCTTCAATTATTTTATAAGGGTTTGTTTTGTAGCCTATCCTTGCCTCATCGACTAACTTCAATTTTTGAATATTTTTTAGTCTTTCTCTCTCTTTTTTAGAAGAAGGACGTCTTTTTAATCTCTCCACTGTTTTATCTCGAGCCACTACAACTATTAGATAATCGCCATGCCTTTTTGCTTGCTTTAGGAAATCAATATGGCCCTGATGAATTCTATCAAAGGTCCCAAAGACCAAAACTCTTTTCATTTCGGCCTCATTGTCGGAAATAATATCACCTCTCTCAAAGAATGAGAATCGGTCAGAAGCACAACCAATCTATCAATCCCCATACCAAGGCCGGCGGCCGGAGGCATAGCATATTCCAAAGCCTCCAAAAAATCCTTGTCTTTTCTCTCTGGGGCGATTTTCTTGCCTTCAAATCTTTTTTTCTGCTCCAAAGGATTGTTTAATTCAGAAAAACCATTAATAAGCTCGACCCCTCCGACTATCAATTGAAATCTGTCAGCGTATTTCGCATTCTCTTCCTTGGCTTTGGCCAAAACCGCCATTTCAATAGGGTGATCAATCATAAAAGTTGGCTGAATCAGCTTGGGTTGACACATTTTTTTATAGAGCTCGTCTATCAACTTGCATTTATCAGCGTTCTTTTCAACTTTAACCCCAACAGCCGCCAGTTTTTTCCTTAATGTTGTTTGAGACGCTTTTTCAATGTCAATCTGACAGTATTTTTTAATAAGATCCTTAAACTTAATTCTCTGCCAAGGAGCTTTAAAATCAATATCTTCTCCTTGATGGCTTATTTGGCTCGTTCCTTTGGTTTTCTGAACTAAATCAACCATTATTTTTTCAACAAATTCCATCAGCCCATCCCTGTTCTGATAAGCCCAGTAAAGCTCGATCATTGTGAAATCAGGATTATGGTAGGCATCCATGCCTTCGTTCCGAAAACATCTGCCGATTTCATAAATCTTTTCAAACCCTCCGACTAAAAGACGCTTTAAGTAAAGCTCCGGAGAAACCCTAAGGTATAAATCAATCTTTAAGGCGTTCAAATGCGTTTTAAATGGCTTAGCCAATGCCCCGCCAGGGATCAGTTGTAAAATAGGGGTTTCTACTTCCATAAAGTCCTCTTGAGCTAAAATATTGCGCATTTCCCTTATTATTCTGCTCCTCATTTT
>JAUYKD010000029.1 GCA_030700195.1 Candidatus Nealsoniibacteriota bacterium
AGCTCGGCTTGGAGCTCTGTCCGTCTGAAGTCGGCCCCCAACTGCGCCTGCAATACCGGGACCAGCCAAACGACGAATGGATTATCGTCGGAATGGAACCGATTACTGATTCCGGTGGCAGCCTGCGCGTGCTCGATGTAGGGCGCGGTGATTCTGGGCTGTGGCTCTACAGCTATTGGAGCCATCCTGACCGCGTCTGGAATCCCGATGACCTATTGGTCTTTGTCCTCCCTCGCAAGTAAAAAAGTTCTTGGACTCTTGGAGATTTGGTTCCTGTTTGGGAACTTGGTCCCTCGGTCCTTGGACGGAAAAGCCCTCTTTCACAACGTGAAAGAGGGCTTTTATCTTTCGCGATAACGGATTATCATTAAAATTGGATAGTAGGCGAATCTGCCCGCGGCTACGGCTTCAGGCGGCCGAATTCCGGAGTTATCGTAATGCAGAATCTTGGCGGCTACGGCTTCCGAGAGGGTCATTGATAATTTCCAAAAATAAAGATACTTGGTATAAGGCGTTAGGGTATTTCAGATACCGAATAAGATACAGCTCTGAGAGTATTCGAAGGGCAGTGGTTTAGAAGACGTTTTATACATTACTGATTCCGATGGCAACCTGAACGTGCTCAATGTAGAGCGCAATGATTCTGGGCTATGGCTCAACAGCAATTGGAGCAATCCTGACAACGTCTGGAATCCCGATAACCTATTGGTCTTTGTCCTCCCTCGCAACTCTCTTTATTTTTACCCGTCCGATTAGAGACGGGTTTATTTTAGAACTTTAATCCACCCGCCCAGCATTTTGCCGATTTCATCCAGTTTTTCAGAAAGTGAAATATAATTTTTATTGTCCAATGATCTTATCTCCCAAGCTATTTGCAGAAAGAATTTCAATAGATCTAATTTTACGGAGGCGGTTTTTAAAGAGATAAGTTTTTCCGTTTTGTCCGAATAGCTTGCTTTTATTATCAGTTGTTTTAAAATAAAAGACCCGAAGGCAAGAACTATTCATAAGGCCAGCGCGAGAGATCGGCTTTTGCACCACGCGGTTTGCAGATTATTGTATCCTTTTTTCGATAGAACATTTATTTCGGACTCCTTTTCCTGCCGGAAAAACAAAGGCACGCATAAGTCGCTCGACAGGTTCCGCTCTTTTGCCAGCCGTGTTTCTGAAAACAATACGAGGACCTGTTGGATTTTGAAATGCGATATTAAAAAGTTTTTTGCCAGTATTGACCAGAATATATTATTAGAAATTCTTAAAAAATATATTCCAGATGACAATATCACCTGTCTTTTGAGGGAAATAATATTTAGTTTTTATTCTGTAAAATACGGCACAGGCCTGCCCCTTGGCAATCTGACTTCCCAGCTTTTCGCCAATATCTATATGAACGAATTTGATCAGTTTGTAAAACATAAACTAAAAATAGAATACTATATCAGATATGCAGATGATTTTGTCATTCTATCGGAAAATAAAAAATACTTGGAGAATATAATAGACCCGATCAGGAATTTTCTGTGGAATGAATTGAAACTCACCCTGCATCCCGATAAAATATTTATAAAAACATTATCATCGGGCATGGATTTCTTGGGTTGGAAGCACTTTTTTGATCATAGGATTTTAAGAAATACTACAAGGGCAAGGACGATTAAGAACATTCAAAATAATGATTATAATTTTGCAACGCTAAATTCTTATTTCGGGCTTTTGGGGCACGGCAATACTCATAAGATTAAAAATAAGATAATAAATTCGGCAATTAATAAGAATTAAAATCTAGACTTAAATATAAAAAGAAAAATCACCGAAAAACCGGTGATTTTCCTTTTTACTCTAAGCTAATTTTTCTATCTTTGAGAATCAATTTGCTTTTCAGAAAAAATAGCAACTCTCGTTTTTCAACCAGCGTTCCTTCTTTAAGAAGATATTTAGCATAATCTCTTGCGCTCACATCGATATTTTTATTCCTTTCTTTTTCACCCAGCATAGCTTTAAATCTGTTTAACCTAGCCATCTCCTGTTCGACTTTTGATTTTACTCCGAGTTCATCCAAATCAACTCTGTCCATCAATTTTATTAACTCCTCAATTAAGCTTGGTTCATTGATGGCCGGATTTTTGCAGTCGATATTTCTCGCTTTGGTGCAGAAATAATAAACGTGGCGGTTCACCCCGCCATCTTTTAATTTCTTAAATTTCTCATCAGCTGATATCCCGGAGCCGCAATAACCGCATTTAATCAATTTTGTGAAGGCGAACTCTTTACTTTCGCTTTTTGGAATAAACTTTTCATTGAGCGTGAGTTGGACCTTATCGAATAATTCCTTGCTTATAATCGGCGTGTGTTTGCCAACATACCAGTTATTGCTTCCCACCGGATATTCAAACTCTCCATAATAGAAGGGATTGCGGAGTATGAGATAAACATTGGCAAGCACAAGCGGCTTGTCATTTTTTGTCTTGAACTTAATCTCTCTTAACCAACGATATACTTTACGTCCTGACCATTGTTCATTCGCCACTCTTTCAAACATCTGCTTTATGATGGGAGCTCTCTTGGGATCTATCCTGGCCTGGCACTTCTTATCAGTGTGTTTCTCATTGAGATAGCCCGTAGGAGCGACTTCTGGCCTGAATCCCATTTCACATCTGGTCCGTAGCCCTCGCTTCACATTTACCGCCTTATTATCGTTTTCCAGCTTGGCTTGTGAGCCGACTATCATCAGCATAAACTTCTCATTAGGATTGTTAGTGAACCTCTGACCGTACGTTCTTATCTCCAAAAGAAGCTTTTCATCCATCAGGTCTACGATAGAACCTAAATCACCGGCATTCCTAGAAAGCCGGTCCGAAGCCCAAGTTAAAATAGCGTTGTATTTTCCTTCTTTTATCTCAGTCAGCATCTGGTTGAAAATTTCTCTTTGGCCGACTTCCTTTGAAGAATGAGATTCACGTTTAATGTCTACTACTTCAAGATTGTCTTTTTCTGCCAAAGTAAGCATCTCTTTTACTTGAGACTCTATAGATAGAGCTTGCTTATCTTCAGCTTCAGTTGATTTCCTGGTATACAGGCAGTATCGCATATTTACTATAATAGGGGATTGGCGATTATTAAGTTGTTCTTTTGTTGCTTGTTCCATGTCCTTGAATGGTCCTTAATTGTTATATCTCGACCTTTCAAGGACAGGATGCCGCCACGGTTCTAGAGAGTCCAGACCCCATCAGTTGATAACTTTTTAGCCTAAAATTCACTCTTGGGTAGACAAAAAACTGCCAAAGTGGCAGAATTAAGGTAGTTTTATGAAAAATTCTAAAACAAAAAGCGCCATAAAAGTTTTGGCTGGTTCTAAAAAGGTTATATTAAATAGGTTAAGGCAAGTTGTTAAAACCGGCTCTTTTAATTACCGTACCTTCGGGACGGCCATTGAGGAATATATCTCAGATGTTTTAATCGAAGTTTTTAAGGAAGCCAATTTTATTGAAAGTGATAAGGATTATATTTTAGCGCCGCATAAGAATCATTTCCCAGATTTTCAATTAAAAACATCGCCCCCATTAGCGATTGAGTACAAATCTGGAAATGGAATAAAGCTAGAAAGAGGAAAATGGGTCCCATGTAAAAATAGCAATAATGATATGGGAACCTTAAACACTTGGCTTTCAAAAATAAAGAAATTCGGGAGCAAAAATATTTATTATGTTTTCGTAATTTATAAATTTGATAATGTAAAAAAAGAAATTACTGATATACAAATAGCCCCTTTTTATAAATTTATAGGGTTAAATAAGGTTGGCTTACTTAGCTATCGAGAAAAAGACGGTAATTTACGACCCAAGGATTTATTCGGAAAATCACCGGTCGTTTCTTTTGAACAATTTAATAAATTATTCAAAAAGACAATTGTATATAGATCGAAGAGAATAATTAAAAAACACCGTTTGATTTTGAAATCACTTCGACCCCAAAAATAAAGGATTATCTAGAGGATACACTCCTTCTTTTTCTGAAATCGTTAGATTCTTTAAATATTTAGACGTTTTACTTTGGCTATTACCATTGTAAAGATAACCATTCGTGAGCCGATAGTTCACGTTTTTTAGTTTACCCTCAATGATTGACTTATATTTTGGATCAATATCAATACCAATAAAGTGTCTTCCTAGTCTTTTTGCAGCTAAAGCTGTGGTGCCAGCTCCTATAAATGGATCTAATATTACATCGCCCTCATTTGTAGTCATTAATATTAATCTTTCAAGTAGTGGTTCTGGTAATTGACACGGATGTTCGTCCCTTCTGTTTTTATGTCGAATTCTGTGGATATCTGTCCACACATCACTTAACAAAGTGCCCAGTGGGTTAATTTGTTTTTTTTTGCCTCCATAATCTTTTATCATTGCATTGCAATGAAGGCATTTTTTATGAGGCGATCTAAGTTCGTTGAATTTAAATCCCTTTTGGCTTTTGGTGTAAAATAATATTCCGTAGTGCGCCGGTAGTAATGTTTTTCCCAATGGTATGCTCATAGAATCCCAAGCAATCCAATGTTTGAAAAAGGCCATTTTATTTAAATGTTCACCGAATAGAATTAACCATTTAGGAATATTATGTACTAAAATGGAGCCGGTTGGTTTAGTAACCCTTACCATTTCTGTCAGCCATTCTTTGCACCACTGTATATATTCTTGGTTGGCTTTGTTATCTTTATAATTCCCATATTTCTTATTTAAATTAAAGGGAGGATCAGCAAAGGTTATATCAACTGAATCATCTTTAATTTGTTTCATAATCTCTATTGCGTCACCGCACACGATTTGATCTAATGGTAATTTAGAATATGTTTTAATTTTCTCTTGCTTGGGTAAAGTTACGATATTTGGCTCCTCGGTTTTTATAATATCGATAACTACACCCTGGATGGCGAAGTCCCTATCTTTTTTAATAATAATTGGTTCGATGGTTTTATTTGCTGGTTGTAATCTATAATAACCTCTTTCTTTGTAGAATTTTTTCAGAGTTGCTTCGTAGTCGTCTATTAATGCGACAACTTTTTGTCCATTTTCAGCAACACTTTGCTGCCTTACTAAAACAATATCTCCGTCATTGATATTTTCATCAATCATACTATTACCAGTTACTTTCAAGGCATAAATTTCTCCTGTACGAGGAAGTTTGTCTTTTGACACTGCGATTATTTCTTTGTTTTCAATTGCTTCTATCGGTTGACCAGCGACTATTGTGCCAAGTAGGGGAATATTCACTAGGGGCGAAGGTTTATTTTTTACAATTTCTATGGAACGAGTTTGGTTATTCAAAGCCCCTTTTTCTTTCAGAGTTTCTATGTGTTGATGGATGGTAGATTTTACTAATCCAAAATGTTTCCCAATTTCTTTTTGAGTGGGGGAATATCCCTTTTTCTTGGCATATTTCTTTATATATTCAAAGACTTGTTTTTGTTTTTGGGTTAACATGGTTGACACTATTTTAAGCCAAATGGTATTATTATATTATACCGAACTTTTACCGAACCAGCAAAGGTGTCAACTGTGGATAACTTAAAGGTCGAGAATTAAATAGAATATATAGTAATATGGTGAAATTTAATCGAACACAAAAATTTACAGAGGCTAAGATTGAAGAGGTGCCCGAAAATAAGGCCATAGTGTATAAGATAAAAAATTCAGCTGGTAAAAATTTATATACTGGTATTGCAGGTCGTAGTAGGGCTCAAGATAGGTTGTGGGAACACAAAGAACTTAAAAGAGAAAAGATTCCTGGCGGGACCCGATTTCAATTTGCCCAGGTAAAAAATAAGGACCGTGCGGAACAAATTGAAAAACAAATAATAAAGAAAGAACAGCCAAAATTCAACGAGCAGAATAAATAATGAACGATAAAAGGGTGTGCCCAAGAAAGAAAAATAAAGAATTAATAGAGAAAGCGGCTGAGAGGTTCGCCGAGATTTTTATAAAGCAGATTGAATGGAATAAGAAGAATTTAAAAAATAATAAATATGAACAACGAACAATTTACTCTTAATATTACTGATAAAGAAATTATAGGACTACTTTCTGCTTACGCACCCGATAAGCGTGAAGTAATTACGTTGAAAGCATTAAGAATAGGGTTAATAGCTCTCAAAGACATAGAAAGCGTTGGGAACATTGATTATGTAGAGAAAGAATTCCAAAAATTTAAAAGCGATCTTGATAAAGAATTCGTGACCCTTAAAGAAAGCTTTTCTAAGATATTACAAGAAACAGACGATTTAATTAAAGAGAAGTTAAAAAACAATTTTGACCCAGAGACGGGAATTATGTCGCGAGTAATGGATCAATACCTCGGGGAAGGTGGAACGCTGGCAGATTTGTTTGACGAACAAAACAATACGAGCGCTGTTTCTAAAATAAAAACAATTCTTTCGGAATATTTTGATGAAGATGCCTCGACCGTAGTCCGCCTGTTAGATCCAAATAATCCAAAAAGTCCATTAAGTTCTTTTAAAAAAGACATTATGGATAGATTGGTTGCCATAGAAAAAGAAATTACGGCAAAAGATTCTGCTCAAGCAGCGGCAAAGGCGGAAGCAAAAAAGGGTACACAAAAAGGATTTGAATATGAAGAATTGGTATTTATGGAGGTTGAGAAAATCGCTCATGTATTGGGCGACACATGCTTGCCAACGGGTAAAGAAATCGGACAAGTGCTTAATAGTAAACTGGGCGATACTGTTGTTACTTTAAATTCTTCAGAGACTGGTGGAGCAACTTTAAAAATAGTTTTTGAAGCAAAGGATAAGGAAATGTATTTGTCAACTTTATTGGATGAGCTTGAAGGTGCTCAAAAAAATCGTGGTGCAGGAGCAGCAATCGGCGTAGTAAGCGGGAAAGACACATTAAAAGATGTAAGAGAGGCTATTGGAGTATTTCGAGACTATCCCAACAAAAGAGCCATTTGCGTTTTAGACAAAGAAATCATCGATCCTATTGCTCTTGAAGTAGCCTATAAATTAGCTCGAACAAAATTGCTTCTTGGATTGCAAACAAAAGAAATGAAATCTGAATCAATAGATATTGCAACGATAAATATTCTTATAGATGAAATCAAGAATAATCTCAGTGAATTTACCACCATCAAAAGTACTCTTACAAAAGCAACTGGGACAATTAGCAATGCTCAAACACAAATTGACGCAATGAAGGCTGATTTAGTAAGCAAATTAGATGATCTGTCTGAAAAAGCTACGCCTAAATAGTGTCTCATTTGTCTCATTTTCGGAACAAAAGACCAAAAACTAAGATACCTCAAAAATACCAAAACGGTACACTTCATTGTCCCAAGTGGGACACCCCTATTCTGCGTCCCATTTGTCCCATTTTAGCTTCAAAACACCCGACCGAGACGGGTAAACGGAACACGCTCAAAAGCCCCTAAAACCTCCTTAAAACCCCGGTTCTAGACCGGGGCACACAGCCAACTTTGATATAACAAAACAATGGATAAAAACAATTTTCAAAAAGCCGTAAAAGCTTTAATTTTTTCCCAAGGCAAATATCTCATTCTTTTTAAAAGTACAATAGAAACTTCGCCTATGACATGGGATTTTCCTGGAGGTCAAGTTGAAGTCGGCGAAAGCTTAGTTGAGGCTTTACAAAGAGAAGTTAAAGAGGAGACAGGTATTGATGTGATTGTTTCGTCTGCTTGGCCGGTTAAAAAGTGGACTTTTGAAAAAGACGGTGTTCATACTGACGGCACCGATTTTTTCTGCATTATTCCTAATAGGCTTAAGATAAAATTAAGCCATGAGCATAGTGATTTTAGATGGCTTACCGAAAATAAAATAATAAAGGATAAAAAAATACCTTCTTGGTTGAAAGACACCGTCAGGTTGGCAAGCAAGAATATGTCTAATCGAAACGCACCATCAATGAAAATTTTAAGCTAAACTGCCGGCCAAACCAGAGTTGACACCATTTTT
>JAUYKD010000041.1 GCA_030700195.1 Candidatus Nealsoniibacteriota bacterium
TGCTCCGACTGCGGATGCGAAATAACCGAACTTCCTTTTGAACCATCTGGAGACAGGCCAATCTATTGCAGAGATTGCCACTCCAAGCGAAGAACTCAAAGATTCGGACGCTAAGCTTTTATCCGAAGACAAAAATCCCCCCGCTTAGCGGGGGGATTTTTGTTTTAGTAAGGTTAAGCATCTATTTTTCTTTTACTTCAAATATTTCTTTCCTTTTAACTTATCCGGCAGCAGATCTTCTTGAGTATATTTTTCATATCCTTTGCCGTAATCCAATTCTTTCATAAGCTTTGTAGGCGCATTGCGCAAAGATAAAGGAATCGGCAAATTGCCATGCTTTTTTACGTCTTCCATGGCTAATATATAAGCATCGTAAGCTGTTCTATCCTTCTTGCATTTAGACAAATAAGCGACTCCGTGGGCCAGGTTTATGCCGCATTCTGGCAAGCCGATAATTTCTACGGCCCTGAAAACATCGTTAGCCACCACCAGAGCTGTTGGATGAGCCAAGCCAATATCTTCGGAAGCAAAAATAACCATTCTTCTGGCTATAAACTTAGGATCTTCCCCGGAGTCAATAATCCTGGCTAAATAATATAAAGCGGCATCCGGCTGGGAAGCCCGCATGCTTTTAATAAAAGCTGAAATGGTATTATAATGCTCATCTCCCTGCTTGTCATACCTTAAAAACTTTGATTGAAGAGTATTCTTTAAACTCTCTATGGTAATTTTATTATAAAGATGAGATGTATTTTCCAGCATGGTAATGGCCTGTCTGGCATCTCCATTGGCCATGGCCACTAACCAATCTGTTGATTCTTTATCCAGCTTAAACCCGGTTTGCTGGATAATGGCTGACATTTCTTTGGCTGAAAGTTCATTTAACACAAAAACACGGCATCGGGAAAGCAAAGCCGGGATTACTTCAAAGCTTGGATTTTCGGTGGTAGCGCCAATAAGAGTTATCTCCCCTCTTTCTACAAACGGCAGCAAAAAATCTTGCTGGGATTTGTTAAAGCGATGTATTTCATCTAGAAATAAAATCTTAGACTGGCCTCCAACGTCTTGGACTATAATGCTTTTAATATCCGCTTTGCCCGCTGAAACAGCAGATAAGTCATAAAAGCGGACCTTTAAACTATTAGCATATATCCTAGCTAAAGTAGTTTTTCCCGAGCCCGGAGGACCCCAGAAAATAAAAGAAAATAAATGTTTCTGTTTTATAGCCACGCTTAAAGGCTTTCCTTCTCCCACCAGATGTTCCTGGCCGACAAATCCTTCCAGAGTCTTGGGCCTTATTTTTGAGGCTAATGGTTCCATCTGGTTATTCTACCGCTTCAACTGTTCCAGAGCAAATAATAAAATTGGTTATTTTTTATAAATCAACCAAATAAGTTTTAAAGAATTGTTCGGCAGCCATAACGGTTTCTTTTTTTAGCTTTGGCGGACTTCCAGCCACCCAAACGGCAAAATTATAGAGTTCTTTATTGTCAACTTTCAGCCACCTTTTGTTTTTATGCAAAAAAAGAAAAAGAGTTGTTATGGCGATTCTTTTATTGCCATTTTGAAAAGGATGATTTTTAATCATTAGATAAAAAAGAATGGCCGCTTTTCCAATAAATCCTTTATAAACCGGCTTTCTTTCAAATGTTTGGAAAGGAACGATAAGACAGCTTTCTAAAATATTAGGAAAACGGGTGGTAAAATCAGGAATCGGCTCATTATAAGCCATTAATTCTCTAGCTAATCTAAAAGCAGTATATTCTACTTCAGCAATAGATAACGTCTTTATCATGTTGTGCCCAGCAGTTTTAATGTTTCTTTATACTCGGCAACTGTTTTCTTAACCGCTTTTTCAACTTCTAATTTTTCCTTCTTATCCAGCTCTTTCCTTGAAGTCCCTCCCACATTCTTCTTATTAATAATAAAATTACGGCCAACTTTTATTGCCTTAATTTTCCCGCTCTTAATTTTCTTATAAACGGCTATTCGGCTGATACCCAGTATTTTTGCTAATTCGGTTGTTGAAAGAAATTCTTTGTTTTCCATAAGATAATTTATTATGTTAACTCTTATTATTAGGTTAACATAGGTTAATATGCTTGTCAAGTGTTAACTAAAAATCTCGCCGGTCACATTTAGGAGATTTTAATCTGATTAATGTTATTAACCGCAATCCAGGCAGACATGGCTCCAAAACCGGTTTTATTAATATCAAAAGCTTTTACTCTTTCTACCTTATCAAAAAAGATTAAAATACAGTAATTCTTCCCAGCAACATAGCGCTTAATTTCCGGCATTATATGGCTGATTCCTAAGTCTACCTTGCCATAATCTGCTAAAATCTGCTTTATCTTTATAGAATTCAAATTATCAAACTGCAAAACTTTTGTCACTTTTGCTTTCATTCTTATCAACTCACCGGAATCTTTGAAATAAATCGTGTCTTTCGGCTTTATTTTGTCCCAAGGAATGCGTTTTGCCTTATACCATCTGGACTCAACTTTCTTCTCCCCGGTTAAAATCTTTTCAGTTAACCCCCAGGATTTTTTCATTATAGCTATATGATCCATATTTTAGATTATTTTAGATTAAACCTCGCTAGTTAAATTTTAATTATTTTTTAATCCTTGACAAAGGTTTATGGTTTGTTAACATTAAAATGTAAGCATAAGGCTTACCGGATTTTGATCGAAACCCGCCCGCAAGGGCGGTTTTCTGATTTTTACCGCTCTATAAAACGACCCATATTAAGTCTGTACTCAAAATCTTCAGCAAAAAGTATTTCTTCTACAACGCCACTCATTTTTGCATCCAATATTTCACGACCAATATGACCTCGCGCGCTCATTACAATACAGCGCTTATTGTATTCTTTTTTAAGATATTGAATCGCCCGCATTAAGTCGCCGTCACCGGAAAAAAGCATTATAGTATCGTAATTATCTCGTTCCTCAATTAAATCAACGGCCATTTCTACATCCAAGTCACACTTTTTCTCAAAGCCATACACATTATCGACAGAATGAATATATTTGACTCTTTTTGGAATTACCTCGAAACCATTCATCCCTGCTGTTGTAAGAATATAATTTGACCACCCCGACAGACGAGACGAATTCTCGTTGGAACCATAATCTGCACCATAATAAAACCGACGGAGAAATTTATGGCCTTGAGAAAAATGTTTTACCAGTCGAGCAAATTCACGTATCCCTATCCGCCATCTTAAGCTATTCTTCCATTTCTCCACGTTACCATAATCAACAATAACAATCGTACGACCTCTCTTTTCCTGAAACGAATCCAAAAATCTTTTTATTTCTGTTTTATCCATAATTTCACTTTTAGCTGAATTTTGGTTATTTATTTCTTTTTATATAAAACTCGCGATTTTTTGAGTTAGTTCATCTTTCCCTTCGCTTGTTTTAGCCGAATATCCCAAAACTAATATGTCTGGCGCTTCTTCTTGAATTAAGGAAAGCTGTTTTTCCGCAGCCTCTTTAGATAATTTATCAATTTTATTAGCCACAATGACAACTTGATGTTTATTTGCTTCAAGAATTTTTAGCATATCCCAATCAAGGGCAGTTAAACCGACATTAACATCAATAATCAAGAAAACCGCTTTAGGCCTCGCCTCAGAAAACTCCACATACCAAAAAATCCTTTTGATTATTTTATTGCGCTTCGAGATTGAACACTTGGCGTATCCATATCCGGGAAAATCCACCAGATAGAAGGAATTATTAATACGGAAAAAATCAGCTTGGCGTGTTTTCCCCGGCACCTTGCTTATTTTGACAAGATCTTTTTTGCCGGCCAAAGAGTTAATCACGCTTGATTTCCCGGCATTGGAACGGCCAAAAAAAGCGATGTGAGGTAAGTTATCTTTCAAGCTGTAATCGTCCCCGATAACGCCTTTAATAAATTCTGCTTTTGATATTTTCATAAACCGAGCTTTTATTTAATCTATTTAATCATCTTGCGCAATTTACAGTATTCACATTTAGAATCATTACAAGTTTTATCCCAAAAAGATAAAGAAAGAATTTCTTTAGCCACTTCTTTTATCTGCTTTTCAAGCTCTGCCACTTCTTCCGGATTTATATCAAACAGTTCTTTCTTATAATTGCCCCGGCCGTCCGGCTCTATAAAATTAATTTCTCCGGCCACCATCTTGAATTTTCCGTCCTGATAATAATTCAAAAGCAGATTATAAAAAACCAATTGGCGCTTATAATCTCCCGTACTTATTTTAGTTAAACCCTCTATTTCGTTGCGAGACTTGGGCTGGCCGGTTTTGTAATCCA
>JAUYKD010000051.1 GCA_030700195.1 Candidatus Nealsoniibacteriota bacterium
ACCCCGCCCCAATTTTGCTCCTGTGATAACATGCGAAGCGCGAGTGGCGAATAGCCACATTCTGTCTTGGGGCGCAGCGCTTCGCTCCACAAGGGGTATACCTATTCGGTATACGCACTGCGCAAAGTAATTCAGAGGCAAAATTGGAGCGGGGTTAAAAAGGTAGCGGGTAATTCCCGTCGGGAGTAATCCTAGAGATGCGAACAGAGACGAGACAGTCATATAACTTATCGTTATACGCCTGTGTGAAACGGCTAAATTCTTACCTGAGAGCAAGAGCAAGTCGAAAGTTTTGAGGTTTATCTTGGAGCTTTCGTGAAAGAGTAGCTCGCCAGAGCCAGAGGGCGATGAAAACTATGTTTTCATCTTCCCCCTTCGCCCTACGGGGCTTGGGGAAGCAATTTCTGGCCTAGACAGATGATTGCCACTTCGCTTTTAGCGGAGGACAGAATTCGGCTTATTGCCTACTTGAGCAACAAAAGTGCAGCATATTTATGCTGTATTTTTGTTTTCAGACATTTGTAAAAAAGACAAAAAAACATTAGAATAAATAAAGTATGGTAAGACATGTTTTTAATTCGCAAACTAAGACAATTACTTTTGCCGCCATAATACTTGGCGCGTCGGCTTTCATCAGCCGGCTTTTAGGGTTGGTCAGGGATAGGCTGTTAGCTGGCACTTTTGGAGCCAGTGAGAATCTTGACGTTTATTTCGCAGCTTTCCGTATTCCTGATTTCGTTTATAGCGTTTTGATTTTGGGCGGGGTCACGGTTATTTTCTTGCCGGTTTTTACCGAGTTTTTTAAGAAGAGCGAAAAAGAAGGCTGGCGGTTTACTAATAATGTTTTAAACTGCTTTTTGATTTTACTGATTGTCTTTTGTGGAATTATGGCTGTTTTGGCGCCTTGGCTGGCCAAGTTTATTGCTCCCGGGTTCAGTCCGGAACAAAAAGATTTAGTTGTTTCTCTGACAAGAATTATGTTTTTGAGTCCTATCTTTTTAGGATTGTCAGCTGTTTTTTCCGGTGTTTTGCACTATTTCAGCCGTTTTCTGGCTTATTCTTTAGCTCCGGTTTTTTACAATTTGGGCATTATCGCCGGCATTATTTTTTTTGTGCCTATTTTCGGCTTATGGGGATTAGCCTATGGAGTTGTCCTGGGAGCATTTTTACATTTGATTTTGCAGATTCCCGCAGCCAGGCATTCCGGTTTTCGCTATATGCCAATTTTTAATTTTAAATCTCCCGGGTTATTGAAGGTCTTTAAGTTGATGATTCCCAGAACCATTGGCACGGCGGCCAACCAGCTTAATTTAATCGTTATTACCGCCGTGGCCTCAACTTTAAGCGTTGGCTCTATAGCTGTTTTTACTTTTGCTAATAATTTACAGCACTTTCCTTTGGGTATTGTCGGTTTTTCCTTTGCTATGGCTTCTTTCCCGGTTTTATCCAGGGCTTGGGCTAACGGCCAGAAACAAGAGTTTTTAGAGCACTTTTCCTCATCTTTCCGTCAGATTCTTTTTTTTATTATTCCTGTTTCCATCTTTATGTTCTTAACCAGGGCCCAGCTTGTTCGGCTTATTTTAGGAACCGGTCAGTTCGGCTGGGTTGAAACGCGCTTAACTGCCGCTGCTCTAGGAGTGTTTTCTTTAAGCGTCTTTGTTTTTGCCTGCATTCCTTTTTTGTCGCGAGTTTTCTATTCTTTCCAAGATACTAAAACGCCCCTCTTTGTCGGCTTGTTTTCAATGTCGCTCAATGTTTCTTTAAGTTTCTTTTTCGTTTGGCTTCTTAGTTTTCCAAACGCTTTTTATGGATTTATATCTAGCGTCCTAGACCTTAACAACATTGTCGACATTGGGGTGGTCGGACTTCCCTTGGCCTTGTCGCTGGCCGGCGTTTTCCAGTTTTCTTTGCTTCTTTTCTTTTTGCGGAAAAAGCTCGGGCATATTCAGTTGAAAGAAATTCGCAGTTCTTTTATTAAGTCTTCCTTGGGCAGTGTTTTAATGGGGCTGGTTGTTTATTTTGTTCTTAAGAGTTCAGCTGGTTTTGTTGATATGACAACATCCTTGGGATTATTTCAGCAATTGATAATCGGTTCTCTCACAGGATTTTTAGTTTACTTTTTTACCGCCTATTTTTTAAAGGCCTCGGAAATTCGAACCGTTTGGTCTTCAATTAGAAATCGGTAAAAAGACTTTTTATTTGAAACTATAATTTATGGAAAACATTCGTAATTTCGTCATCTTAGCGCATATTGACCACGGCAAATCTACTTTGGCTGACCGGCTTTTGGAATTAACCGGGACTATAGAGTTAAAAAAGATGAGGCCGCAGTTTTTAGATATGATGCCGCTTGAAAGGGAAAGGGGCATTACCATAAAAATGCAGCCGGTGCGCATGAAATTTGAAAACTATATTTTGAATTTGATTGACACTCCGGGCCACGTTGATTTCAGCTACGAAGTTTCTCGGGCTTTGGCCGCGGTGGAAGGAGCTATTTTATTGGTGGATGCAACAAAAGGAATCCAAGCTCAGACAATCGGCAATTTGGAACTGGCTAAAAATCAGAACTTGGCGGTTATCCCGGTAATCAATAAAATTGATTCTCCTCAAGCTAATGTGGCACAAACCCAGAAAGAAATAGCTGAACTTTTAAAAGTAGATCCGTCCGGAATTATCAGCGTTTCAGCTAAAAGCGGGGCCAACGTTGAACAGGTTATAAAGGTGGTTATTGATAAATTTTCTTCTCCTAAGAATAAAGAAAACGAACCGTTTCAGGCCTTGGTTTTTGATTCCAAGTACGATTCTTATAAAGGGGTTATAGCTTACGTGCGGGTTTTTAGCGGCAGTATTAAAAAAGGAGATAAAATATTTCTAATGCAGAGCCAGGCGGCCGGAGAAGCAAAGGAGGTGGGAGTTTTTAAACCGGAAATGTTTTCTTGCGGAAATCTTGGTTCAGGGGAAATCGGCTATGTGGCCACCGGCATTAAAGTGCCCGGCCAGGTTAAGGTTGGAGATACTATTGCTCATTCTGTGTTCGAAGGTGAGCCGTTGCCCGGGTATAAAGAACCCAAGCCCATGGTTTTTTTAAGCGTTTATCCGCAGGAATCAGAGGACTTTGAACTCTTGAAAAATTCTCTGGAAAGATTAAGATTGAATGACGCAGCTTTGACCTTTAAGCCGGATTTCAAAGACGGCCTTGGCCGAGGATTTCAATGCGGGCTTTTGGGCCTTTTGCACGCAGAAATAGTGGCTGAGCGCCTTAAAAGAGAATTTGGCTTGAATTTAATATTATCAACTCCTTCCGTGGTTTATAAAGTAAGAACATCTAAGGAGAAAGAGATTATTGTTTATACTTCAGCTGATTGGCCGGACCAATCAGAAATAACAGGCAGCCAGGAGCTTTGGATAGAATTAAAAGTGCTTTGTCCTATGAGCCATCTCGGGCACACGCTTGAATTATTAGAAACCATTGAATCAAAACAGTTAAAAACAGAATATCTGGCCGAAAAAGCGCAATTGACTTACGAGGTGCCCTTGAGAGAGGTTGTCACTAAAAATCTCTACGACAAGCTTAAGGGAGTTTCTCAAGGATTTGCTTCAATGAATTATGAAATTACCGGATGGCGGGAAGCCGAACTGGCCAAGCTTGATATTTTAATTTTAGGGAGAAAGGAGGAGGCCTTTTCAAGAATTGTTCCTATAAAGGAAGCTGAATTGGAGGGAAGAAGGGCGGTTGAAAAGCTGAAAGAAGCTTTACCTCCTCAGCAATTCAGCGTTCCCTTGCAAGCTGCCATTGGCAGCAGAATAATCGCCAGAGAAACTATCGGAGCCCGCCGAAAAGACGTTTTAGCGCCTTTATACGGAGGGGATTATTCCAGAAAAAGAAAACTGCTGGAGCGCCAGAAAAAGGGCAAGAAAGAATTAAAAGAAAAAGCCATGCCTGCCGGCAGGCAGGGAAGGCTGAAAATTCCCTCCAAGGTATTCCTAGAAATATTTAAAAACTGAGCTTCGCGTTAGCGGATAAAGAAATAAATTTCTTTTTTACCTTCACTCGGCTTTGCCTCGTTTGGTGAGCGAAAGTAGAAAAGAGATTTATCTCTTTGATTTTACCTATTTCGTATTATAATTAAAAGAGGGGAGCTAAGAGAAAGCCGAACATACTAAATATAACCATGGTTATCAAGGTTATCCAGACTATTTTGGTGATTGTTTTCATTTTCACCCCGTTAGAAGTCCGTCTTATTATAGTAATTAACTAATTTCAGAATAGACTTCGATTATTGGTTATTTCCCGTCATTACTTTGCAGAAAAAATTTAATCTAAATTTTTTCTGACTAGAACTTCTAACGGGGTTCATAATCTTATGATATCAAAAACAAAGAAAAAGGAAAAGGGAGCTTGGCAGAATGTGTTCTTTTCTGTTGTTCTGGGAATATTGATTTTAGTGGTGGTTGGTTATTTAATTATGTCTAATTGGAAAATGAACCAAAGAAGAACCGATCTTAACGAACAGGTCAGGGTTTTGCAGGAGCAGTTAAATGTTTTGCAAACAAAAAAGCAAAGTCTTGAATCGCAGATTTTACAAACCGGGGGAGAAGATTATCTGGAGAAAGAAGCCAGGGAAACATTTAATCTTAAAAAACCGGGGGAAGAAGTGGTGGCTGTTTTGCCTCCGGAAAAAGAAAGCGGCAATATTGGGGAAAGAAGTTTTTGGCAGAAAATTTGGGATAAAATAGGATTTTAGCGCGGGTGTAGCACAATGGTAGTGCGTTTGCTTCCCAAGCAAGATACACGGGTTCGATTCCCGTTACCCGCTCCAGAATTTGACTTTCAGGAATTTTTCCGACTTTTTCGTGGGCGGCGCTATGCGCCGCCCACGAAAAGGCAGGTAAAATCCCAGAAAGTTAAATTGTGGAGTATATATATGACTCCGCTCGAACTCATTTTATCAGAAACTCCTAAAAAATCCAGTGCCCGCCGCCTGCGGCGGCGAGCAGAAAACCTCACGGCTCGCGGGCAAAAAATTTCCTCCCCCCAACCCCCTCCATTTTTTGC
>JAUYKD010000050.1 GCA_030700195.1 Candidatus Nealsoniibacteriota bacterium
ACACCTTCCTCTATATCTATTGTTTCAATATCATAATCATTAGAACTTGGCCCAAGGCCATCAGCATTGCCGTCTCCGAATAAACGGTATTGTTTTGGCTCTATTTCTCTTAAAAACCGCGCGCCGTAGCCGCCCTTAGGCACTTCTCCGCCAGTTTTTTCTAATGAAAAATAAGATGACATGGCCATCTCCTGCGTCCTTCTTAAGTCCTGGGACAGCTTATGAGCCGCTCTTTCTAAGGTCAACTGCCGATCGCCTGTTCGATAATTTGGCAAAACCAAAGCGGTCAAAAGCACGATGATACCGGTGACCACCATAAGCTCTGTTAAGGTAAATCCTTTGTTTTGCATAATTTAAATGAAAAAATTAAAATACCAATCAGCAATCATCCCCCCAAAAAACATGGCCACAAGCGCTCCTATGACCAAAAATGGTCCAAAGGGCACTGCTGATTTTAAGGTTTTCTTATTAAAAGCAATCAGCCCTATCCCTATTATAGCACCTGTTAAAAAGGCCAAGAACAAACTAACTAGAATATTAGGGTATCCTAAAACAAGCCCCATTAAAAAAGCCAGCTTAATATCCCCTACGCCCATCCATTTGCCCCTGGAGATTAAAACTATAGCTAGAAAAAATGCCGCCGCTCCAACGGCGCTTAAAATTAGAGAATTGAAAATTGAAAATTGTTTAGAAATCAAAAATTGGAGATTGAAAATTAACATTATGATTACGGCCGGATAAACAATTTTATCCGGAATAATATAGTGTTTTAAGTCATAAACAAATATGGCAATAAAGAAAGGAACTATAAAATAGTTAAAAATCGGCAGTTGAAAATTAAAAATTAAAAGAAAGAGCAATCCGGTTGCTATTTCAACCAAAGGATATTGCCAAGATATCTTCTTTTGACAATAACGGCATCTGCCTTTCAAAATAATAAAACTGAAAACAGGAAATAAATCCTGCCAGTTCAAAGTATGCTGGCAATCAGGGCAAAAAGACCTGCCTTTTAAAAAGCTCTTATTTATTTCCAACCGATAAATAACGCAGTTTAAAAAACTGCCTATAATCAATCCAAATATAAAAACTACTAACGAAATTAAAAACAAAGATAGTAGTGCTAAAAATTGATACATATTTTTATGCTTAACCGATTTTTGTGCTTAACCGAGTCAAGCACAAATCTATTCTAATATAAAACGACCAAGATTGACGAACTGACTTGATTTTTTACCCAATAAAATATTCCTGGCAAACTCTTGATATTCATCCCGGTTTGCAAATAATGGTCCCGCTATTCCCTTTTCAATAATTATTGAATCTCTCTTATTAAGATATTCTTGATTCGTGCTCCATAAATAATTTTCGGCGAATTTCATTATCTTATCAAGATTTTTTAACCCTTTTTCTTTTAACTCTGGCTCAATAAGTTGACCAGGATTAATAATATTGATGTAAATCAAAAGATATTTTAGATATAACTCATCGGTTATTTGCACCGCTTTAAACGCTCCTTGAAATAAACCACCAACACGCTCGTATTTTTTATTGAAATACCCAGTATATCCCACTCCCAATTTATGCATAAATCGCGAAATGCCATTATTATTAATTTCTTCAATTAATAAATGAAAATGATTCGGCATCAAGCAATCTGCCATAATTCTCACTAATGATTTTTTGTCTATTTGATTATTTATTATAAATTCTCGCATTGTTTTAAAGTTCGCCATTCCCATTTCTCGTTCTATTTGCCAAAGTAAATTTAAAGAAGCCTTTTCGTCATTAAACAAAAATAATCCCTGAAGAAATCTCCACCTATCAGAGTCGTTGGAAAAAATATTTCGTTTCTCCACTCCTCGATTATAAATATGATAAATATTCCCTTTTAAAAACTTTGTTTTCCTCATATTGTTTTGTGCTTAACCGAGTCAAGCACAATAAACACAAACTCATTTAATTATTTTACCATTTTTCGCTTAAAAACTAAATTGCCCCGCGTAAGATGCGGGGCAATTTCTAGAAAGCTCTCTTTTTTTAGAAACAGCAAGCCGCTAAGGTTGGTAAAGTAGCGCACTGAAAATTGCCGGCTTGAGAAGCCGCAAAATAATTACCCTTGGCACCACCGCTTTCTAGAACAGCCCAGATACAGAACGATTGAAGAGCTGCTGAATTATTTGCGGCCGCGTAAGCGGTGCTACCGGGATCGGATGGAGTTTTTACCATATAAGTGCCAATAGCGCTTGGCCACCCGGTCATAGAAGGATAAGCCTGATTATCCGCATAAGACAACTCTATGGCTTGAGCTACTTGCACTATATCGGCCCTTCGGACGCCATCGCGGGCAGATTTCCTGGCTCCGCCCATTGAAACTAGAACAATGGAAGATAAAATGCCGATAATAGCAATAACAACCAAAAGCTCAATAAGAGTAAAACCTTGATGTTTTTTAGTGAATATTTTTAACATATATATTAACAGCTGTTAATTTTATAATCGACCTTTTTTATATTTCAAAATCTTTATTCATTATATCACACTTAATAAAAATCAAGCTGTGGAAAATTATATGCCGCCCATCTTATACAAAGGCAGCATAACCGCCCCCATCAGTCCAGCCACAATACCTCCCAGCACAATGACCATGACCGGCTCAATAATACTTAAAAGATTATTAATGGCTCTTTCAACCTCTTTTTGATAAAACTCAACCACATTCATCAAGCTTTCGTCCAAGGTTCCTGTTTTTTCTCCCACAGACACCATTTGAGTTAAAAGAGGAGGAAAATAACGGGAGTGTTCAGACAAAACAGAACTTATTTTCTCTCCCCGGCCAACCTCTTCTTTAATTTCCGAAATAATATCCCGGTAAACTTCATTACCAACTATCTCTCCGGTAATCTCCAGGGATTGGGAAATCGGCAGGCCTCCTTTGATTAAAACGGAAAGGTTTTCGGCGAAACGAGAAAGATATATCATCTTTAAGAAGGATCCGATGACCGGCGCTCTTAAAATAACCCTGTCTTTGATTCTTTTGCCTTCTAGCGTTTTAATGTAGCGGAAAAAGGCCACCAATAACCCTATGAAAAAGAGAAGGACCGCCCAGCCCCATGCCCTTGAAAAATTAGAAAGATTTATGACAATCTTGGTTAATAAAGGAAGCTCTTGGCCCGTTTCGGTCAGAACCTTGGTCATATTAGGAATAACGAAATACATCATCATCACCAAAACCCCGACAACCACCACCACAATAAGAATAGGATAAATCATCGCCCCCTGTATTTTTGACTGCAGATAATATTCCTTTTCCAAATGGTCTGCTAAATAGGTCAAACTGCCTGAAAGCGTGCCGGAAATCTCTCCTGATTTAACCATACTGACGTAAAATTTTGAAAAAAGCTTAGGATAGCCGGATAAAGCCTGAGAAAATCTAGCTCCGCCTTCCACCTCTTTGGATATGGCTAGAATGCTTTCCTTTAAACCAGGATTTTTCGTCTGTTCAGCGATTGACCCCAAGGCCTGGACCAATGGAATCTTTGATTTAAACATAAGGGCTAACTGGCGCGAGAAATTAACTATATCTCTCTTAGAAACCCTTTCAAACAGTTTGATTTTTTTATAATAAAAAGGAATCGCTCCGGCTTTTTCAAGCGAGGTTATAAAAAGATTGTTTTTCTGCAAAAGAGAAAGAGCCGCCTCGCGAGAGGAGGCTTCAACTGTCCCTATCTGTATATCTCCCTTCTTATTTCTTGCCTGA
Source organism: Candidatus Nealsoniibacteriota bacterium (assembly GCA_030700195.1). GTDB lineage: Bacteria > Patescibacteriota > Minisyncoccia > Minisyncoccales > MHMH01 > JAUYKD01. The sequence continues at coordinate 3,758 of JAUYKD010000050.1, forward strand.
TAATTAAATTTCACCCCGTTAGAAGTCTGTCTTATTTAGCATTTGGCTAATTTCAGAATAGACTTCGGTTATTAATTATACCCCTGTTATTGCCTTGCAGAAAAAATTTCTTTAATTTTTTCTGACTAGGACTTCTAACGGGGTTCATACATCGAGTTTTTATTTTAATAAGTTCGATGAGATAAATCTCATCTCTCGCTCAATTTATATTTATCCATCGAACATTGAGCAAACGAAGATAAAGAAGAGAATTTTATTCTCTTCGACTTATTTGCGCAAAAGCATCTTTAATTCTGTCGGACTCAAAGAATAATTTAAGGCGCTCTCTAAAGAAATTTCTTTGTTTTTAACAAGCATAGACAATGACCTGTTTAAAGAAAGCATGCCTGACTCAACCGACGTTTCAATAACTAAGGGTAATTCATGCGTCTTATTCTCTCTTATCAGGTTGGCGGTGGCTGAATTAGCAATCATTATTTCGCAGGCCGGGATAACCCCGCCCTTGATTCTAGGCACCAGTCTCTGAGAAATTATTCCAAGTAAAGAACTGGCTAGTTGTGTTCTTATTTGAGCTTGCTGCTCGGCAGAAAAAGCATCTACAATACGATGAATAGTTTGAGAAGCTGAATTAGTGTGTAAAGTGGCAAAAACCAAATGTCCCGTTTCAGCCGCTGTTATGGCTGTAGCCATTGTTTCTTGATCCCTCATTTCCCCCACCATAATAACATTGGGGTCCTGACGAAAAGTTGACCTTAATGCCCTAGCAAAGCTTAAGGTATCGTGTAAAACCTCTCTTTGGTTAATGATAGACCTGTCTTCTTTAAAAACATACTCAATCGGATCTTCAATAGTGATGATGTGTTCTGCCCTCTGATGGTTTATCTCATCTATCATTGAGGCCAGAGTCGTTGATTTTCCCTGGCTGGAAGGCCCGGTAACCAAAATAAACCCTTGATTGAATTTGGTCAGTTCGTGGAGAATGGGAGGTAAATTTAATTCTTCCATCGTTGGAATAACCGAAGGAATCAGCCGAAGAGCGCAAGAAACGCTACTCCTTTGGAAAAATACATTTACCCTGAATCTGGCTTTTTCTTCAAAATTGTAAGAAAAATCAATTTCTTTTTCTTTTAAGAACCCTTGGAATTGTTCGTCTGTCATTAAGGCGCGGGCCAATCCCTCTGTATCCTCAATAGCCAGGTTTTTCTTTTTCAGCAAAGGAATTAAAAGGCCGGCCGCTCTTAATACCGGAGGATGATTGCACGATAAGTGCAGGTCGGACGCGCCCACTTTAATCACTATCTCTAATAATTCGTTAAGTTGCCCCACGTAGTTGTTTTTCATAATTATTTTAACAATTAATCGTTAATGTCTCCGGCCGCCGACAGCACTTCTTCAACTGAAGTTACGCCGGCCAATATCTTTAATATTCCGTCCTGCTTCATAAAGAGCATTTCTTGTCTCTTGGCTTCCTGTAAAATCTTGGCTTCCGTAGGCTCTTTCATAATTATTTCGGCCAGTTGCGGAGTCATCTCCAAAATCTCAAAGAGGGCGATTCGTCCGCTATAACCTTCAGAATTGCATTTCTTGCATCCTTGAGCAGCGTATATCTTAAAGTTCTGGCCAACTTTAACGTCTTTTTTAGCGCTCAAAGGCAATCCTTCTATTTCTTTTAAAAGCATCTCTTTGACTTTCGGCTCGGGCATTATCTGCTTTTTGCAGTCAGGACAAAGAATCCTGACTAATCTTTGAGCTATAGCCAGACTTAAAGAGGGAGGTATCAAAAATGGAGCAACTCCCAGGTCAATCATTCGAGGAATAACTCCTAAAGCGTTTGTCGTATGCAAGGTTGATAAAACAATATGGCCGGTCAAAGCGGCGTGGGTAACCAAGGTGGCTGTTTCAGTGTCTCTAATTTCCCCCACCATAATAATATCCGGGTCCTGACGAAGAATATGCCTCAACCCCTTAGCGAAAGTGTAGCCGATTTCGGGCTTGATTTGCGACTGGTTGATACTGGGCACAAAATATTCAACAGGATCTTCCAAAGTAATAATATTAACGCCTTCCTCGTTCAAAAGGTTTAAAATAGCATAAAGGGTTGTTGTTTTGCCGCTACCGGTCGGTCCGGTAGATAAAATAAGACCGTAAGGCTTGGTAACGGCTTTTTTAACAACATCCAGATTCCTTTTTTCAAGACCCAGCCGGCTAAACTCTTTAACCCCCTCTGTTGAATCAAGCACCCTCATCACCACCTTTTCCCCCAGCGTTGTTGGAAAAGTTGAAACACGAAAATCAATATCTTTTCCGCTCACTTTAGTCGAAAAACGGCCGTCTTGCGGTATGCGAGTTTCATCTATCTTAAGATTAGAAAGAATTTTAATCCTAGCCACAACCGCCGAATGAGCCTGTAAGGGCAATAAAAGATTCGTACTTAAAACACCGTCTACCCTAAACCTAACCCTTAATTCCTTTTTAGTGGGCTCAATATGAATATCAGAAGATTTAGTATCAACCGCTTGCCTCAAGATAACCGCCACTACCCTGGTAATCGGAGCCTCTTCTGCCATTTTTTCAAACTCAGCGCCTTTGATAGGACTTTTTGCCACTCCCCCTTCCTCTTTCAGCTCGGTTTCCAATTCTTCCAATGCTATTTTCACTTCCTTTTTCATGGTCTTATACTGCTTCAACAGACCATCGAAAGTGCTCAAACTTATTAAAAAGATTTTATAATTGAAATTACCCTGGCGGGACAAAAACTTTAAGGCCTCCTGAGCTCTTAAGTCGTCGGGGTAGACCATGCCTACTTCTAAGTCCTTATCTTTTTTATTCAGAGGGATCATTTTATAGTATTTGGCTGATTCATGCGGAATAAGCTCAAGTATTTCTAAAGACGCCTCTTCCAATAAAACCTTTTTCAAAGGTATTTTTAATCCTTCCGATTTTAACTTAAAAAGAATATCTTCAGACACAAGCCCTTTTTGTAAAATAATCTCCTCTTCTGTTTTACCCGACACTTTTATATCGTACTCAACCGAAGAAGCCTGTTTTTTATCAATCAGCTCTTTTTTAATTAATTGTTGAAGTAGGTTCATCATAAATTAATAAGGAGTGAAAGGATTGCTTCGGCCAATTTCTCCTTCCAACGGACTTATTGTTTCAAAAATCTTCAGCTCGGCCAGCTTCGGGTCTTGGAGAACTCCCAGATTGATTTTGATTTGCGGCCGGATAATCCCCTGCTCTTCTTGGAAGGGCTTTGGTTTTAAAATATTCTGCCAGATAACGAAAAGAATGACGCCTATCGTCAAGGCTGAAAATAAAATAATGTATCTTTGCCCCTTTTGCGTTTTTAAGAATTTAAAATCCATATAGCTAATAGGAATAAGTTTTAATTTCCAATGAGAATGAATTGCTTTCTTGTGTTTCCGTCGGCGGAGCAAGAGAAAGGTTTTCTATCTCAATCATTCTTGATGAACCTTCGATTGTTTCAAGGAAAGACTTAAAAGACTTGTAAGAACCCAGCAATTCAAGCCCTAGGCTGATTTCCTTTAAGGAGTTTTCCTGTTTTTTCGGAGTTTTAACTCCGCCAAGATTAATATTCTTTAAAATAAGTCCTGATTCAGATGCCGATGTTTGAAAAAAGTTAAAAAGCGAAGGCAGGGAGGGTTTTTTGGGTAGAGCGCTTGAAACTTTGGTAAGTTCATCCTGGTATTCTTCCAACTGCCGGCTGATTTCCTTAATTTGCGAGAAATACTGTTCTTTTGACTCAAGGTCAGCTTGTTTTTCTTTTATATCATCTCTTAGCCCTTGGAATGACTGGTATTTCGGCCAAGCTAAAACAAGCGAAAAAACCGCGGTTAAAAGAAAACAAGAAATAATAATAATCAGCTTATTCACCCCGTTAGAAGTCTGTCTTATTTAGCACTTGGCTAATTTCAGAATAGACTTCGGTTATTGATTATACCCCATTATTGCCTTGCAGAAAAAATTTCTTTAATTTTTTCTGGCTAGGACTTCTAACGGGGTTCATTTAAATATTCCCGGATTAAGCATAAGTGAAACAGCGAATTCCGCTTTTCCTTCATCATTAATAGTCAATTTGGATATGGCAGTACTTTCAACCAATTCGTTATTCTCAAAAATGAGCATCTGCTGGCCGAAAATCTTAAAGTTGGGAGCCTCTCCCGCCAAAACCGCCTCTGCTTTGCTGGAATCCAATTTAAGGTCAGTGAACCAAACCTTAGGGTGAGAGTTCTCTTCCAAAAAAGCAAAGAATTTTGAATTTTTATTGTGTGATTCCAATAGGCCGGCGAAATCATTAAGTTTTACTTTGTCGGATAAAACTTGCTCTTCTAAATTCTTTTCTTCCGGCGTGCCGAATTTTGAAGCCCGTTCCTCTAAATCAGCCATCTCTTTTGAGCCCTTATTTTCAAAATAGAACAATGAACCGTATCCTAAAACAACAACTACCAACAACCCTAAAACAGCATAAAGAATTATTATCTGCCACTTAGCTGTTTTTTTTGGCGGCTTGGGAATAATACCAACCATATTTTTATTCAAGGCCGTGTAAAGCTGCTCCGACGGCTATGGAAAAGCTCGGCCCCATTTGTTTTAATGCATCCTCTAAAATCGGCGGGTAATAAAGACTATTAAAAGGATTGGCAATTTCTATTGGTTTTGAAAGATTCTTTGAAAAATATTCAGCCAGCCCCGGCATAAAGGCAGATCCGCCCGCTAAAATTATTTTTTTAACCTCCTTCCTCTCTATTTGGTAAAAACTTGAAAAAATCTTTTTTATTTCGCTTAGAATCAAATCTATTAAAGGCAACATGGCTTCTTTGGTCTTTTCTTCCGAATCGTTGAGCCCGTATTTCTTTTTCAATTCTTCCGCTTTATTATAACCCGCGTCCAATCCCTTGGCTATCATGCTTGTCAGGTCGTTGCCGGAAGTATCAAAGCTGTGGGAAATTTTTAAAACGCCTTTATCAACAATATTAATGGTCGTGCTTCTCGCTCCAATATCAATTAAAGAAACTGCCTGCCTTGATTCCTCCTCCCCTATAACTGCCCTGGCTAAGCTGAAAACTTCCGCTTCCAGAAAGACAAGTTCCAAACCGCAAGCGGCGGCTGTTTCCTGATATTGCTGGATGACTTCATTAGGCACAGCCACCAATAAAACCTTAATAGATGAAGACGACTGCTCTTTTTCAATAACCTGCCAATCAAGAGTAACTCCTTCCAAGGGAAGAGGTATATACTGGCGCGCCTCGTATTGGACGGCTTTAGGAATTTCAGCTTCAGTCATGCTGGGCAAAGTAATGGTGGTAAAAAAGGTTGAAAAGTCAGGTATGGAAAAGTACGCTTTAACACTTTTCATTTTGCTTTCTTTTATTATAGCGCTAATAGCCCTAACAATGTCCTTATTAGAAAGAGACAAGGTGCTTTTTTCGAAAGTCCTGAATGGCTTTTCATAGGCGGAAACCGCCTGCATTTCCCCGTAGTTTTCCAGCTTTCTTCTTTTGCCGGCTCTTTCAACTTCCACAATCTTAATGGAAAACGTGCCAATATCCACTCCTAAAAAACCTTTGGGAATTATTTTAAAAGGATTCCAAGTCATTAACTAACGAGATTTTAATTTATTAATGCGAAGAGATAAATCTCTTCTTGAACTTCACTATCGTGCGTTAATCGAAGTTTAAGATGAATCTAAAGATTCATCGACTTTCAACCTTACTTCTATTTTAACATTTTAAAGAAAAAAAAGGTATGTGGACCCCGTTAGAAATCCGCCAACTTATCCACAGTTGGAGAAGTTCCAATCAGAACTTCTCCAACGAAAGTCTGTCTGGACTAAAATAAATAATAATACTTTAAATTTTTAAATTATCGCGGATTTCTAACGGGGTGGATAAAGTAAATCAAGCTGGAACTTATCCTTCTTCTATTATACATCATGACTTAAAAACAAAAAACCCGGCCATCCCGGATTTTGTGCGGAGGGGGTGAGATTCGAACTCACGAGGACCTTTCGACCCTAGTAGTTTTCAAGACTACTTGGGATAACCACTCCCGACCCCTCCATAAATGATTTAAATCGTTCTTGATGATGTGAATTATGGGTGCCTATTAATTGAAAATATCTTATAATATCTTTCCTGTTTTCTAATTGGACATTTCTTTTGATGCGAATTTTTGGCGTAAATTTAAATTCCGAATTTTGGCGGGATACTCGGGTTAAGTACCCGAGGGAACGCTCCTTATAGAGGCATTATTGCACCTTTTGAGGTATTTTGCCAGAGCCAGATTGAAGCACGTGGGTCGGGGTCTGCTTTTCTATAAGAAAGACATGTGTCTCATTCACACCGAAATACGGCTTAATTATGAACGAATAAGACAAATAAGACAGTCCTGGCACGTGTCTTATGATAAAGCCGCCACAGCAAGTAGCTAAGGCGGCTTTTTTATTTCACATAAAATTTATCAAGCTGTTCTTTTCCGCCGGCAGAAAATTTACCAACGGAAAATTCCAGACCCAATAAATTCCATCCTTGCTGCCCATTATTGACGGCTCGCTCGTGACTGTGTCCGGCAGGCCGGCGAAAACGTGGCCTAACTCATGGGCCAAAATACCCATAGCCTGATAATTGAGTGAAAAGTCTCCGTTTCCGTTAAGGATAGAATCCGTCGCTCTTTTTCCTATTATTGCCCCTCTGAAAAAAGGGGCACGGCTCGTTCCGTCGCTCATGTCCCAGTCCCTGGCAAAGACCAAATAGTAGGTTTTTACCGGGAGAGACGGCAACCCAAGCAATACCTCGTTAACTACCGTTTCGGAAGAAATACTGGCGTATCCCGAAACCGACCTTTTCCCTTGAATAGCAACCGGCTCAGAAAACGCGAAGGTTTTCCCCACCTGTCCAATAAAGTATTGCTGAACGATTTTCAAAGATCGCTCGATCGCCCTTTTCTCTTCTGCGGAGATTTCTGCCGGGACATCATTGGAGTAAAACACCACTGGCTTGACTTTTACTGACGCTTCTTCAACAACGCCGGCAATCAGCAAATCTTCTAGACCGGCGATTACGTTATTAGCGGGTGAGCTTCGAAGCCGCCACATTCTTTCTAAAATTTCGCTTCCCTTCCGAATAAAGGAGTTTTGGGAAACCAATTCTTCGTTGGCCGTCTTCTCTATCTCTAGCCGATCGGCCATCTCTGTTAGCTGATCCTTCAAATTGGTCAGCTGGCTCCCCAGGGCCTCGATTTTGAGGTTTTGAGAAAACAACTCTGTCCGGGCGCCCTCCAACTTGACTTGGGTATCACCCAGCTCAATTTGAGTGCTCTGTAGCTTAGCCTTAGTGGCCTCAATCTCGACCCGGGTAATCTCTAATTCGCCGCGGGTATTCCGGAACTCCGCTGTCGTCAGCGAAAGCTCTGACTTAGTGCTTTGGAGATCCGCTTCGGCGGCGCCAAGCCTGTTCTGCGTGACTCCCAATTTGATACTGGCATCAGCCAACACGACTTGGTTTGACCGAAGCGCCGTGTCCAATTTATACACCTCTCCCTGCCGCCACTGCCAGCCGGAAAAACCGGCAACCAGTACCAAGACCATGAATATCATTATGTGCTTTTTCACTCTTTCTTTGCCTCCCTTATTTTATTTTTTAAACTATAGCACACTATAGCACATTCGCTTACGCTTGTCAAAAGTTTGTGTAATGTGCACACACATTTGGCGGTTTTTGCCTCAAACCATTATGGTGTTGTGGAAACTGGGGGAAACTGGTGTCAACTCTGGTTTTTTCTTGGTCTTCCGGGTGGTTTAATCGGAAACTGGTGTCAACTCTGGTTTTTTCTTGGTCTTCCGGGTGGTTTAAGAGATTTAATCTTAAATTTTTCTCTAGTGATTTGTATAAAATTTGGACTGCCAAAGATTCCCCTATCCAGATCTTGACGCATACTCTCAAGAAACTTTTCCTTCATCATATCGTTGATATTATTTCTGTATTTCTTTTCTCTATTATGCTGATTTTCGTCTAAGTTTAAATAATATGGATCAGGGTCG
>JAUYKD010000052.1 GCA_030700195.1 Candidatus Nealsoniibacteriota bacterium
TGGACCGGCCTTAAATAGCCGACGACCCTGGAATAAACTTCGCACTTTCGGTAATTGGCCAGGCTGGGATTTTTCTCATAGCAGTCATTGCACTTTAAAACAGCGATTTTGTCTTCTCCATCTTTATAAACAAGTTTCACTCCGTCCTTTATTTCGTCTCCCAAAATCTCAATCTCTTTCTGGCAGTCGTGGCATAGATCTTTATTTTCTTTTACAGTTTCGACAATAGCCATAAAGATATAATTTAAATTTATTTATTTCACCGACCTTTACTTTTTTCTTTCTAAGAATCCCGCATCCTTGGCAGATTTCAAAAACGTCAAAGATTCTGCCGCACTTCTGGCAAAGAAAATGGGCGTGGGAGGAAATATTCCCGTCGTAATGGGAAACTTCAGCCGGAATTTCCTGAATCCTTCCTTTATTTTTAAGATTTTTCAGATTTCGGTAAACCGTTGCTCGGCTGATTCTGGGTTTTTTCTTTTTAACTCCGGCGTAAACTTCTTCGGCCGATGGATGAGATTCGGTTTTCTCCAAAAATTTGAAGATGATTTCTTTTTGTGAAGTGGTGCGTTCCATATTGATAATCATTCCTAATTACATTTTATTCTTAGCCTGGAGGCCTGTCAAGACCTTGACACTGTTTTCCCTAAAGTTTATTATTAATATTAGCCCCCTTAAGGGGGTATATATAATCTGACAACGTAAAAAAATAGCAGACTGGGTTAATAAATTAAAATTTTAAAAGATATGAAGACAATAATTTTTATTTCAATTTTTATTATCGCTCTTATTTTGCCCGGCTTGAGCCTGGCCGATGGCGTTCACGGTTTATCTCCAAATGATGTTTTAGAAGAAATACTGGCCTCACAAAATGTGAACAAAATAAATGAGATAGATTGCCAAAAAGTAACCGATGAGCAGTTTGAACAACTTGGAGAAGCTTCAATGAGCGTCATACATCCGGAAGAACAGCAACACGAACTGATGGATCAAATGATGGGCGGCGAAGGGTCGGAAAGTTTAAAAAGCATGCATATTATTATGGGCAAAAATTATCTTGGCTGTGGAACCGGAGCGATGGGAGGCGGTATGATGGGAGGAATGGATATGATGTCAACGATAGGGGATAAATTATCGAACAATATGATGGGATATAATAATATGATGGGAAATTTTGGCCTTTGGGGATGGATGGGTTGGATATTTATGCTTTTAGTCTGGGTTTTGGTTATTGTGGCAATTATTGCTTTGATTAAGTGGCTTATCAAAAAATGAAGGCGGCAACCTACTTGATTTTAGGTTTAATAATCTTAGGCATAGCTGTTTACGGTTATTATAAGTCAGTGCCCGGTCTTGAAAACGAAAGAGCAGCCAGGCCGCAAATTGAAATTACTCCTCAAGATTTTAATTTTGGCCAAATTCAATACGGCCAAGAGGTTAATTATGTTTTTTTAGTAAAGAATGCAGGCCAGGAAGTTTTAGAAATAAAAAGGTTGAGTACTTCTTGCGGCTGCACTTCAGCTAAAATTGCCAAAGAGCAAATCAATCCCGGAGAAACAACAGAGCTCTTGGTCGTTTATGACACCGGAGCCATGTCGGGCCCCCATGCTTTAGGCCAGCAAGAAAGGATAATTTACATTAAAAGCTCGGATCCAATCAATCCTCAAGTAGAAGTAACTATTCACGCTAATGTTCTTCAATAAATTTTAATTTATTTCAATGTTAAGTGAACTGCCAATGATTCCCTTAGTGGCTATAACCGGTTTTTTGGACGGCATCCATCCGTGCGCTATTGCTATTTTGATATTTTTTATTGCTTTTCTGCTGACCATGCGGAAAACCTTTAAGAATATTTTTCTTTTGGGCTTGGTTTATATTTTCGTTATTTTTTTGACTTATTTGGCGGTGGGCGTAGGTTTGCTTTCAGGTATTGTGCTTTTCGGCCAGCATCATTTTTTCGCTATTTTAGGTTCGTGGCTGCTTATTTTCTTGGGCTTGATTCACATCAAAGAATATTTCTTTCCCAACCTACCCTTGCATTTCAGAATGCCTAAATTTTCTTCAGAGAAAGTTAAATCAAGACTGGAAAAAGCAACCCTGCCCGGTATTGCTCTGGCCGCTTTTTTGGTCGGACTCTGTTCTGTACCATGTTCCGGAGGCATTTACGCTGCTATTACCGCTTTGCTCGCTTCGAAAACGACTTATTTCAGCGGATTTTTGTACCTTTTGCTTTATAACCTGATGTTTGTTATGCCTTTATTGATTTTGCTTCTATTTGCCGCCAATCCTCTCACCCTGGCCAAGATCGCCGCCTTTCAGCAAAAACACGAAAAGACGGGAAAGTTGGTTATGGGACTTTTAATGATTATAATCGGAGCAAGCATATTAATATTCTTTGTCTAAAGGTTATGTCAGAAGAAAATAAACAAAATAAAAAAGATAAATGCCCGCTTTGCCAAGTTTCAGAAGAAAGCATTAATATTTTAAAAAGCAAAGGCCAGGAAAAAGGCCGTCTTAATAAAAAAGAACGGAAAAATAGTTTTCTGCGCAAATTATTTAAAAAACATGCAAACAATAATTAA
>JAUYKD010000053.1 GCA_030700195.1 Candidatus Nealsoniibacteriota bacterium
GAAAAAGAGGAAAAAGGAATAATTCTAACGGAGATATCCTCCACCGGCACCAGTTATCAATTTATTTCCACCAATGCCAGGAAATTTTTAACTATTACCGTTAATTTAAAAAGCGAAGACCTTGACCCCACCCAAACCATACTTGATGAAATAAAAAAACACGACCTAGAAGATAAGATTATCAGGCTAATCATTAATATCCCCGCAGGACTGGACAAGGATATCGAGATGGATAAAATAAAAAAAGCTCTCTCCTTAGCCCATTTAGTAGCCGGCATTTCCAGAAATGTCGAACGGGTGGAACGGGAAAAAATAGATTTTGGTAAAGATGTTGAAACCTTAACTCCGATCGCCGCCTTAAAAAAATACTTTGAAGCAAAAAAGTATACGCCCATAAAACAGAAAGCTTTGGAAAAATATGCTGCCCAGTTATTAGAACAATGATACCGATTAAACTAAAACTATCTAATTTCACATCATACGGTCAAAATCCACCTGAGCTGGATTTTACAAAATTTAAACTGGCTGCCATCTCCGGACTTAACGGAGCCGGCAAGTCATCACTGCTTGACGCTATCACTTGGTGTATTTGGGGCACATCGCGGGCCGGAGATTCTTCCGATGCCCTAATTCATTCCGGCGCAGATAATATGTACGCTGAATTCGAATTTGAACTAAACGGGCATAATTTTACTATTAAAAGAAGCCGCGCAAAAAAAGGCGGCGGCACCACCAATTTAGAATTTTGGTCTGGTTCACACAATTTAACCGAGGGGACAATTAAGGTAACCCAGGAAAAAATCATCGCTACCTTACATTTAACTTTTGAGACTTTTACAAATTCTTCGTATCTCCGCCAGGGCCATGCCGATGAATTTACCACCAAAGGCCCGACAGAACGGAAAAAGATTTTGGCAAATATTCTAGGACTTGACCACTACGATGCCCTGGAGGAAAAAGCCAAGGAAAAAAGCAAAATAGCGCTTACTAAACTACAACTTCTGGATTATCAATTACTGGAAATAGAAGCCGAACTTTCCCAAAAAGAAGAAAGGTCGCAGAAGAAAAAAGCGGCGGAAGGAGTGATTTTAAAAATGGAAGAAAAAATCAAAAACCTGGAAGAGAAAATTAAAAGCCTCCGCGAACAAAAGGAAACTTTCAAAATTTCCTCCGACCAAAGAGACAAATTAAACCAAAACCTTCTGCAAAATAAAAATGAACTGCAGGAGATTATTTTGCAGGGAAAAAACAGGAAAGAAAAGATTGAATCCTTAAAACTGGAGATGGAAAAATTAAAAGATTCGGAAACCGAACTTTCTAAACTAAAAGATTTGCAGGAACAAAGACAAAAACTTGATGATATAAGAAAGACAAAACTGGAAATAGAAAGTAAGCACTCACAAGTTTCAGGAGAGTTAAATTTAAAAAAACAAAAAATACAAACTTTAAAAAAGGAAATCGGGAAATTAAAAAATCAACTCCTGGAAACACAAAAAGAAGGCAGTATCTGTCCCACTTGCGGCCAGGAAATCGATAAGACAGAAAAACAACATGTCCATAAGAATTTAACCGACCAAATTACTGTCTTGGAAAAACAGCTGTCTAAGATTGATTCAGGTCCAGAGGAAAACCAAATTAAAAAATTGGAAGAAACTTTAAAATTACTACAATTTGATCCGGAAAAATATGAAATTATTCTTTCCAAGCTGCAGGATATGGAAAGAGCAGAACAACGAAAAGAAGAAATGGTCAAAGCCAGAGCCACCTTAGAATCTGAAGAAAAAGTGGTCATAGAACTGCGGAGTCTTTTTCAAAATAAGAAAGCTTTGGTTGATAAAATGGAGGAAGAACTTACTAAAATTCCGGATCTATCTAGTAAATTATTAATCATTAGCCAAGAACTTTTAGAAATAGAGGCAGAACTTACTAAAATAAGGGGCGAGGAAAAAGATGCCAGAAATACCTTGGGACAAATTCAGGAATTGATGTCGCGGACAGCCCAGATGGAAAACCTCTCAAAACAAAAAACAGCAGAAAAAACTGCCCTGCAGGAAGAAAAAGAAACCTTTGAAGAGTTGGCTTTAGCCTTCGGCAAAAAAGGGATCCAGGCCATGATTATAGAAGCAGCCATTCCTGAAATTGAAGACGAAACAAACAAATTACTGGAAAAGCTTACCGAAGGCCGTATGAAAGTAAGTTTTCAAACCCAAAAGGAAACCAAGACTAAGCTTGCCGGCGGCGAAAAAGGCATTATAGAAACGCTGGACATAATTATTTCTGATGAGATGGGTGAGAGGCCTTATGAAATGTACTCGGGCGGTGAAGCTTTCCGGGTCAATTTTTGTATCCGGTTGGCTATTTCAAAACTGCTTACTCACAGGGCCGGAGCAAAGCTGCAGTTTTTGGTGATTGATGAAGGATTTGGTTCTCAGGATGCACCTGGCCGGGCTAGGTTGGTTGAAGCCATTGATGCCATCAAAAATGATTTTGAAAAGATTTTAGTCATCACTCACATTGAAGAATTAAAAGAAGAATTTCCGGTCAGAATTGAGGTTTCCAAAAATTCCGTGGGGTCAACTTTTGAAGTAATCGGGATTTAAAAAATTAATCTCTAGACATTCTGGAGAATAACTTAGTTAATAAGCTTCTTCTTATTTCATTTTTAGTTCTGGGTATCCGTGGAATCACTTGCGACTCCCAAACTTGGGCTATATTTTCACCCAACAATTCCGCTTGTTCAATTATATGATGTATTTCTTCATCAGATACCTCTTTACGGGTTTGTTCTTTTTCATAAATATTATTTACTGTTTTATCTATTAAGGTATCAGTATTAAGCACACCTGGTCTTCTTATTGTACCAACAGCATTGAATTGACTGGGCGTCTCGGCGCTTGAATCTGTGCTGTCAATATGAATTCTCACTCCACTGACAGCAACTTTTCTAGCTACCCTCAACATTCCACGATAATCCACATAATCAGTTTGCCAATCAGAATAACTCTTAAAAGCATTTCCTTCTAGCACACGAATTTCTGGGAGGAATGCCTCAATCAACAAATACCCTCTTCTCATTTTCTCAGCTTTAGGTCTTCTTAAACGTTCAATCATGTTGAGAATGCTATCAAACTTCAGACCATAAAGCAAAAATAATATTTCTAAAGTTTTTGAGTTACAATTAGTTCATGCCCAAGATTATTTTCAAAATTATCCCTGCTTTAGTTTTTTGGGGGATTTTTATTTTTATCATTAACCAAATACCTTATCCTGACAGTTTAACTCAGGCCAATTTCACTCAAATTATCCCTTTTCTTATTTCTTTATATTTAGCATTCATACTTACTATTAATATTTTACTCAGAAATATTCTTTTATCGGCAATTAT
>JAUYKD010000008.1 GCA_030700195.1 Candidatus Nealsoniibacteriota bacterium
GTTTTTTCTTCTGGTTTAAGCATATTTTTACCCTATTAAATAATTTTAAATTTTAAAATTAGCATAGCTATTTAATAGGGTTAATAGCAAGCAAGAGTGTTCATTAAATTTTTTCTCGCCTGAAAATTAATGTCTTTTCTATTTCCATTAGCCGTCTTTTTCAAAAGCTTCAAATAGTCTCTCAATAAACGAGGCATTAAGAAATTGCTTTTTACAGTCAGATGAGCCTCTTGGCCTATTTTAGCACTTAATCCGGGATTTTCAATAAGCTCAACAATTCTTTCAGCGGTTTTGGCCGGAGACGAAGCGATAAAGCCGTTCTCTCTATTTCTTATTTGCATCATTATGCCGCTGGCTTTGCCTCCAATAACCGGCTTTTTCTTCCACATAGCTTCTGTCACTGACATGCCGAATCCTTCTCTGATTGATTTTTGAAGTATTACCTTAGAGACAACCTGTACCGCATTAACAAAATCATCTATTTTAATCTTACCCAAAAGATTTAAATCAGCGCATAAAAACACATCTGGGTCTTTTCCAACAGCTTGTTGCACGACCTTGAGAACTTTTGCTCCTTCAGGGTCGTCTTGCGCTTCAAAAAATCCCAGCAGGGCTAATTGCAATCCAGGGATTTTCTTTTTAGCTATTTTATATGATTGAAGAACGTTTAACGGGTCTTTCCATGGATCAAATCTGGCCACCTGGCTGATTAAGGGACGGTTAGGGTTAAGGCCGAATTCTTGTAATATGCGCTTAGCGCTATTTAAATCCAGAGGAACGTTTTTAGACAGCAAAGGGTCAATGGCCGGAGGAAAAACTACTGCTTTATCTTTTATTTCCGGCTTGACAAAATCCTTTGAGCTGACAACTATTGCATCATACATTTCCAAATAACCTGAAATAAAATCCCAAACTTCTTCGTTGGGAGCGCTTAAATCAATATGAATATGGCAGATTGAAGGATGAAAATTGCCCAGAAGCTGTATTACTCCAGCTGGTTGAGGGTCGTTAATAACCCAAACATCCGGTTTCATATCCTGCATTAGCTTGGCTGTTCTTTCCATGTGCCGGAGATATTTTTTCCTGTGGCTGAAAGGAAAGTCGTAGTTTTTGCCTTGCAGGGCATTATGCATTTCTTTGGTCACCTTGAAAAAGTCGTCTTGGGGAGGGATAGTGTACCATTCAGCTTTCAAGCCAACCCCTTTCATTAAAGGCACCAAGCTTCTTAGAATTTCAGCTACTCCCCCGCCTCTCGGGGTAGCGTTAACCATGGCCACCTTTAATCCTTTCAAATCATTTGCCAAAACTTTTATTTCTTCAAATTGTTTTTTATTTATAATGTGCTGATAATCTTCTAATTTTTTGGTGGATGTTTCAATTTTAGGTAACATTCTTTTATTCTACATAAAAAATAAAAAGAGGCAAATATTTTCCTCTGCAAGTGCCCCCACCAGGACTCGAACCTGGAACAAACGGATTAAGAGTCCGCTACTCTACCAATTGAGTTATAGGGGCGCGGATTTTTTATTTAATACGGCACTCAATCTTGTTCCACTCCCAAATGGCTCTTCCCCGTACCGGGTCAACAATGCCGCTTTTAGTTAGAAGGGTATTAACAACGACCCAGGCAGAAAAGATAATAATCAGACCTACGGCCACTGAAGTTAGGATGCCTTTTGCCTGCAAAAGCATGCTTGCTTTAGCTCCTCCCAGGAAGAACATAATTCCGCCTATGACCAGCATCAGAGCCGCAAAAATAGGCACTAATCTGAAGACAACCAGTTCAATAATATTATTTAACAGCACAAAGAAATGACAGAATTGGCAAGAGGCTTCTCCCTGTCCTCCGCAAGGCACAAGGCCCGCGGCTTGAACCGGTTCAATGTTTAAAAATAAAAATAATAAAACCAATAAAATTATCTTTTTCATATTTTTATATTATACCATTTATATTGCACTCTGCAATTTTGTGCCCCCGCTTGCCAGCGCCTAAAATTTCTATGTGCCCCCGCTAGGACTCGAACCTAGAATCTCCTGGTTCGAAGCCAGGCGCTCTGTCCAATTGAGCCACGGGGGCATTTTGCTATTATACTTTAAATTTGAAAAAAAGTAAACTATGAGCTATACTGGGTTAATGCAGATTCCAAAAGAAGTAAAAACTGTTGTTGATAAGCTGGAAAAGAGCAAGTTTCAAGCATATATTGTTGGAGGCTGCGTTAGGGATCTTTTAAGGGGAATTACGCCTAATGATTGGGATGTAACAACTAATGCCAAGCCAGAGCAGATTCAAAAGCTTTTTCTTCACCCGCCTAAATTTTGCGGAGCAAAACTTGGGCGGGCAGGGAGTTTTTATGAAAATAGATTTGGGACAGTAACAGTTTTAACGTGCAGTCAGGATGTATCGCTTAAGGAAATAGAAATTACAACATACAGGCTTGAGGCAAAATATACAGATAAGCGCCATCCGGATGAGATTAAGTTTGCCAAAACGCTTGAGCAGGATTTAGCTAGAAGGGATTTTACTATTAATGCCATAGCCCTTGAATCTTACGAGGCGAAACCTCGTAAGATTGTTGATCCGTTTTTAGGCCAAGAAGACCTTAAAAATAAGGTGATTAGAGCGGTTGGCCAGCCGGAAGACAGGTTTTCAGATGATGCCTTAAGAATGCTCAGAGCAGTCAGACTGGCTTCAACCCTTGATTTTACTATTGAGCCAAAAACAGCTGCAGCCATTAAAAAGCACTCCCCTTTACTCAAGGCTATTTCAAAAGAAAGAATAAGGGACGAGGTGCTTAAGATTATTATGTCAGATAAGGGAGCTGAAGGCATAGATCTCTTAAGGGAATTAGGGCTTTTAAGCTATATTATGCCCGAGCTTGAAGAAGGTTATCAGGTGGGGCAAAACAAGCATCATATCTACGAATGCTACGAACACTCCCTTCTTTCTTTAAAATACGCTTGTCATAAGAAGTATAACAAGCATGTAAGATTGGCCAGCTTGCTCCATGATATTGGCAAACCAAGGACAAAAAGAGGCCAAGGCCAGAATTCTACCTTTTACGGCCACGAGGTTGTTGGAGCTAAAATGACTAACCAGCTCTTGAGCCGGTTGAAATTCCCTAAAAAAGACATTGATAAGATAACTAATCTGGTCAGACACCACTTGTTTTATTACAATGTGGGCGAGGTCACAGAAAGCTCGGTTAGGCGCTTAGTCAGGCAGGCCGGGCCTGAAAATATGGAAGAGCTGTTGCAAGTAAGAATGTGTGATAGAATCGGTTCAGGCGTGCCAAAAGCAGAGCCGTATAAATTAAGACATTTAAGGTATATTATAGAAAAGACGTCAAAAGACCCGATTTCAGTTAAAATGCTTAAAATAACAGGCAATGACATTATGAAAGAATTGGACATTTCTCCCGGACCGAAAATTGGACATTATTTGGACATTTTATTAGGAAATGTCCTATTAAACCCGAAAAAGAATGAGACAAATGTCCTATTTAAGCTTTTAAGACAAATGTCTCATTTAAGCGAAAAAGAGTTGAAAGACAAGGCATTAAATGCTAGAAAAGAAAGGGAAAAAATAGAAATAAAACAAGACAAAATGACCAAAGAAAGATATTGGGTGAGTTAAAAATGTCTCATTAAAATGTCGCATTTGTTTAATATGGAACTACGGGGCGTGGTGTAACGGTAACATGCACCCTTCGGGAGGGTGAGATTTCTGGGTTCGAATCCCAGCGCCCCGACATATGGAAAAAGAAAAAGGCCAATCAGAAGTTATATTTATAGTGCTTTTTGTAATTGGAGTTTTTGTTGTTCTCAATTTAACAGGTGTTTTAGGCGGGGGCAAAGATAAAGAAGATAAAACAAGTTCTGGTAATAAAGCGAATAATGCGCAACAACAGTTAAATCAAGGGAATATTGCCCCTCCCAGTTCCACAAGCAACAATCCTCCTCCAGGTAAAGACGAAGTGCCTCCGCAGCGCTTTAATCTGTCCCCTGCAGGCGTTTTAACAGCCGGCACCTATGAAACGCAGTTAAGCTTAAATACCAACGAGTCGGCTTATTGCCGCTATTCAAAAATACCCAATACTTTATACGGGTCAATGGATAAGACGTTTTCGCGCGATGAGACCAAGCTTTTTCATACCATAATTGTGGCCGGGCTTGAAGATAATAGAATACACGAGTATTATGTGCGGTGCCAGGATTCAAATAATAATAAGAATACCGACGATGCAGTTATAAGATTTGGGGTTGGAGGCGTGGCTAATTCCCCTTCTTCTCCTACCCAGCCGGGCCAGGACGTCAGTCCTCCTTACAGGTATAATGAGCTACCTGATGAAAAACTGCCTTCAAATACCAAAGAAACAATTATTAGCTTGAAAACAGATGAAAAAGCAGTTTGTCGATATGAGACTGTTTCAGGCGTAAGCTTTGGGGCCATGAGAAGATTTACTAATACCGATTCCCTCTATCATTCAACGCAAGTTCTTGGCTTGAGCGAAGGAGAAATCCGAGAATACTATATTAAATGTGAAGATGAATATAATAACATAAATGCCGATGATTTTGTTATCATAGTTGAAATAGAGCTTTTGGAGGATTTAATACCGCCCGTCAGAACCTATCTTTACCCTGATAGTGATTTAGCAGCAGGCACCACTGCAACAAATTTGATGGTATATACCAATGAGCCGGCCACTTGCCGTTACGATAAACAACAAGGAGTTGTCTTTAACTCAATGAAATACAGTTTTTCCAAAAAAGATATTAATACTTACTCTGCTCAAGTTTCAGGGTTGGAAGACGGTATAACTTATAATTTTTTCGTTAAATGTAAGGACACGGAAGGCAATATTAATCCGGGAGATGTAATGATTCGTTTTAAAGTCGGAGAATAAAATGACAATTAAAGTAAAACTGCAGGGCAATATACAGAATTTAATGCGTCAGTGCGGATATTACTTAGAAAATCATGGGGAAACTGCTTTTATCAGGATTCTTAGCTCTTCTAAGTCAGGTTATCCCAGATTTCATATTTATATTCACCCCGTTAAATCTTCGTCGGGCGAATTTAACAGGGTAAAAATAAACGCTGTTTCATATGAAACCGAATTAAATCTTCATCTTGATCAAAAGAAGCCGATTTATAAAGGAACTGCAGCACACTCTGGAGAATATGACAGTGAAATAGTCAAAAGAGAAGCAGAAAGAATAAAAGCAATTTTAGATTCAAGCTCTGTTTAAAAAACAATACGGGCTTATAGTAAAATGGTATTACGCGGCATTCGCATTGCCGAGTTCCGGGTTCGATTCCCGGTGAGTCCACCATTAGCTGGTCAAAACCAGGTTTTGACCACAATAAGTCCTGTCTAGGTTCAGATAGATATCCGCCACCATTAAGTTTGTAATACGATGACTTTTTGAGTTGATAATGGAATAAATTGTAGCCTGTCCAAGTATTCATCCGGAGTCAGATAATCAAGTGCCTCGTGGGGTCTGACATGATTCCAGACATATTCCCACTCCTCCAATCTTTTTTGCATTGATTTGATGTCGCAGCCGATGTTTCCTTGCAGATAAA
>JAUYKD010000003.1 GCA_030700195.1 Candidatus Nealsoniibacteriota bacterium
TCCTTTTTATCAAAAAGTCAAGCACCGAGCGAGGCGAAGCCGAGCAAAGGTAAAGATGACCGAAGGTCATCGACTGACGAACGGGCTAAGCTTTAACAAATTTTTTAAATAAATCCCCCCGTTCTTCGTAATCTTTAAAAACGCCAAAGCTGGGAGAAGCCGGAGAAAGCAAGCAGATCTTATCTTTGTTCGTATGTTCAAAAGCCAATCTAACCGCGTTTTCCATATCATTCACAAAAAAGTAGTTAAGATCTTTTTTTTGAAAGGAGCCGAGCTCCTTCCAAATGCGTTTACCGGTGGTCGGGAACAAAATTAAAGTTTTAACTTTGCTTTTTTTGATTCTTTCTCCTAATTTTTTAAAGCTTAATCCCCTATCGTACCCGCCTAAAATCAATGTCTGTACTTTATTTCCCAAATAATCCAACGCCTCAATCGTTGTTTGGGGAATAGTTGAAAGAGAATCATTGTAAAACTCAATCCCTTTGAATTTGCCGACAAACTCCAAACGGTGAGGCAGAAGCTTGAACTTTTTTAATTCAGGAACTTTAAACAATCCAGCAACTTTTTTTGTTGCCTCAACATTCAATTGATAATACTTGCCTTTTATGGGGATTTTCTTTGCTTTTGATTTTTGGGCTATTTTACTAATAAGAGGATCTTGAGAATTGTATATTAAATAATCATTTTTCGTTTGGTATTTAGCAATATTGGCTTTAGCTAAAACATATTCGTTAAAATTCTTATAATAATCCAAGTGCTCCGGGTAAATATTTAATAAGACGGCAATATGAGGGCTCTTCTTAAGGTTAAACAACTGATGAGAAGATAACTCATAAACAAAAATATCGTCTTTTTTGGCTTTTGACAATAAAGACAAAACTGGTTTACCTATATTGCCGACTAAGTGCGCGCTTACCCCCCCTTTTTTCAGGGTTTGGTAGATAAAAGAGGAGGTCGTACTTTTTCCTTTTGTTCCGGTAATCCCGATGATTTTTCCGGGACAATTATCAAAGAATATTTCTGTTTGCGTTGTTATTTTGGCTAAAGCGTTTTTTGGCAGGTTTTTATAAGGAATACCCGGACTTTTAATAACAATATCATAATCATTTATAGCTTTAAGATAATTCTTACCAAGATGCCATTTGAGTGAGGTCGGACCTCGTTCATTTGAGCGAGGTCTTACCTCGTTCACATCAGCGATGCCGAAAACCTTTTTGGGAAACAGTTTTCTCAAAAACAGCAAAGTATCTCGGCCTTCCCGGCCAAAACCTAAGATTAGTATTTTTTCATTTTTTAATTTATTTAAAAGCATTTAATTTATTTAATAGAAAAGGAATGTCGCCGGATTTTTTAGCCCTTTTTAAGCTTAAATTAAACGCAAGCCGGCTTTCTTTAAAAGTAGCCACACATTCAAACGGTTTGTGGCTCCTCCGCCTTCGCTCTCCGAGCTTCGGCGGACAAGCCTGTCCCATTAAATTTCTCATAGTTTCTAAAAGCTCTTTTTTCTTAAACAAGTCCTGTTTGAATATTTTTAATAAATCTTTTTTATCCAAATAAGGATATAAAGAAGAATAAACAGACAGGCATTTCGGACAATTGAGACACCATTTTTTATTCAATTTCAGCCCGGCATTGCAGCTTGAAAAAACAGAAAAGTATTTGGGATATTTACTGAACATTTTAGCAAGTTCAAGCTCTCCGTATTTTCTAAGAAAGCTGAAATAATGCACATTCTCGGTCAGGTATTTTTTGCAGTAATTATTAAACTTTTTTTCAAACTCCGAGCTTTTTGAATATTGATGATTAATAATCTTACCAAGGTATTTAACATTGCCCTCGTTCGCGCTCTTTTCGTTTGATAAAGCAATATGCTTATAATCAAATAAAACTCCGCAGAAGACGCTTAAAAAAGCCAAAACCGCGCTAAAAGGAGTATGTCCGTTAAGATAGTTGTTTTTGTTCAATTTTAATAAAAGCGGATCCATTTTCCTTTCAGCCATGAGCGGATTTTTAATTTTAGCCGTTCTTAAAACAGGCAAGGCGAACTTGAACTTTTTAGGGTCAAGGACGAAAGCGTTCGTATTCTTGTTTTTCAGCTTTTCTAAAGTAACAATTGAATCTTTACCTCCGCTAATTGGCACCAAATATCTATTAGAAACCTTCCCTTTAAATTTATATTGATTATTTTTTATGCTTTGAGAGCGTATTCTTAGAAAGTCAGGCTTTCGCCAGTCAATTTTGTTCTCATAAAAAAACTGGCCCATGCCTTTAATAAACAGATTTTTCCACCAAAGAATCTGTTCTTTAGTCAGATAGCCAGCTTCAATAACAATGTCTGGCGGGCAGGCTGCCTTCCAATAACTTGGCATTTCCATCAGCCCTAAATGAAAAACAAAATTATTCAATACTCTAGCCCCCGCCCGACTTCGCCTGGACGAAGTCCCGACGGGCAGGCCTATTTTTTTAAGCCGTGCCTTATTAATATTTTTAATAATAATCTTTGGTTTAAACTTGATATCGGGCTCAAGAAGAAAATCAAAAACCATTTCTAAATTACCCCCGATTATTTTATAAGAGTATTTATTATAGATAAATCTCGGGTGTTTTTTTCTTAAAGCTTCAACCTTTTGCATGTTTAAAATATAGCAAAAAATACGTTTTTATTCAAACAAAAAGCTCAATTTAGATTGAGCTTCTTTGTTTTTTTTGAGAAAAGATTAAAGATTTATGGTTTGTTCTTAAACGCCCAAATCATCAACTTCCCAAATAAGCTTAGTAGGACACCGAATATGCATCCTACTGTCCCAAAAAGAGCTGCTGTTTGGAAATTATTCCATTCCGGACGAGGAGCAAAGGGACCTATTGCATTTCCCATCCAAGCAAAAATTCCAAGAAATGTCATTGACAAGATAACAACGATATACATTTTTTTACCTCCTTTGAAAATAACTTAACAGATAAATATAGTTTTGTCAATAATTAACCGAGTAAACGTATGCCCATGCCGATGATGGCCACAATAACGGCAATAATCCAAAATCTCATAGTTACTTTGTGCGGAGGCCAGCCTTTAGCCTCAAAATGATGATGGATGGGAGCCGCCAAGAATATTTTCTTTTTGCGGAACTTTTTTGACAAAAGCTGGATAATAACCGAACCGGATTCAATTACCAATAGAAATCCAATAACAGGAAGAACTAAGACAGAATCAGTTAAAAAAGCAACTACGGTTAGGGCGGCGCAAAGTCCCATCATGCCGGTTTCTCCCATATAAAATCTGGCCGGAGGTATATTAAACCAGAGAAATGCCAATATGGCTCCCAATATCACAATAGAAAAAGCAGCTATATTAATCTGGCCTAAAAAGAGAGCAATTCCCGTGAAAGCCCCAAAAATAGCGGCAAAAGCTCCCCCGGCTAAACCATCAATCCCGTCAATAACCCCGCCCGAGTAAACAGCCATCATTACTATAATAAACAAAGGAAGATACCAAAGGCCTATTTCAAAATCGCCCAGACCAGGCACATGTAAGGTTGATTCTCCGAGTTTTATATAAAACCACCAGGCACCAATAATTCCAATCATTCCCATTAAGAAAAGCCTTTGTTTTAACCCGAGGCCCCCTGAAATATATCTGCCTTTGCCTTTGACTTGCAAAAGGTCATCAACCAATCCGACCAGGGAGGCTGATAATAAAGCGAAAAAAGGCAGCCAGGTTTGCCCTCGGTCAAGAAAGTTTAATTTTTGAAGCCACCAAGAATCACTGCCTATTTTGGATAATGCATAGAAAAGTATTGCTATAAGCAAAGGGGTCAACCAAATCAGAATTCCCCCGAGTCTTGGAACATTAGTTTCTCCTTCGGAATGAAACTTCTGAAAGTAAGTTAAATCGCCTCCATCCAGCGCTTTGGTTCTGACGGTTTTTCTCCAGAGCTTGTATTTATATAAAATTTTAGTCAGAAGAGGAGTTAACCCAAAAGCCAGAAGAAAACTTAATGTCCCTAAGGTAAATATTTTTATAGTATCAATAGCGGCATCTGGCAGATAAAGCATATTTTTACCACTGATAGCTCTTTTGAAGCCAATTTATTAATTTTTCCATTTGTCCGAATCTATCCCCTGTACCTAAAACTACGTTAATCAAATACCCTTTGTCTTTTGGAGCTTTAGTCGTCAAAATAAAACATCCGAGCGCCTTGTCCGTATATCCGGTTTTCCCTCCCATTACTCCTGGGACTTCAGTTAATAGTTGATTGGTATTGGTAAGTTTTTGTCCGTATAAGCTTATTTCAGAGGTGGAAAGAATTTCCCAGAGTAAAGGAACATTAAGAAGAGATTGAGCCAGCAAGGTCAAATCAGAAGCAGTTGAATAATTTATCTTTTCTTCGGGTTCTCCTTCTTCAGGGTCAAGGCCGGTTGCATTGACGAAGCGCGTATTTTTAAGACCGAGTTTTTGCGCCTCAACGTTCATTAACCCGACAAATTCTTTTTCATTCATGCCATCATAGTCATTGGCCAGAGAAAAAGCCGCGTCATTGCTTGATTCCATAAGCAAAGGATAAAGGAGTTCTCTGACGCTGAGCACATCGTCCACCAGCAGTTTTCCGAAATCTTCTTCTTGTTCTACCGCTGTCTTGGAAATCTTAATCTGCTTTGAAAGGTCGTAATTATTCAAGACAACACGGGCTGTCATTAGCTTGGTTAAACTGGCTATGGGAAGCTGTTCGTTTATGTTTTTTTCAAAAAGAATTCTTTTTTCGCCTTCTTTATTTATTAATATGGAGATGGCCGATTTAGCATAAATAATCAAGTCGTCTGCCTCTTTGTTTTTAATAGGCTTTAAGGAATTTATCCTTTTTTGAAGTTCTGCTTGATTTGTTTCGGCTATTAACAGTCGAGGGTTATTTTTTAGCTCTTGCTGGAAGAAAATTTCTTCCAGACTTTTTTCTAAGGAAATTATTCCCCAAAAACAAAGAAAGATTAAAATGCAGCCCGCAATGAGTAATTTTAGGTTCTTGCTCAGTTTCATTTATCGAAATTTTATTTATTATGTCAAAGAGTAAGATTCTTTTCCATCTTCGCTTTCGCTACACGAAAGCTCGCTAATTGAAGATGGAGAAGAGATTTATCTCTTCGACTTCTTTGTTTTTTTCTTCTGTAGAGTTGAAAGCCGCTGGTCAATCCTTTCCATATCTCTTGGAAAAGGAACTGCTTCTCTGACATTTTTTAAGTTTAAAACTTGTTTGACGATTCTTTCAAGCCCCAAAGCAAATCCGCCTTCTGGAGGAAGGCCGTATTTGAATGTTTGCAGATAAAAGCTGAAATTTTTGGTTTCATTCCCCCATTTTTTGATATTGGCCGTCAGCTTGTCGTAGTCATTTATCCTTTGTCCTCCGGTAACGATTTCCAAACCCCGGCAAAGCAGGTCAAAGCTCAAAGTGTAATCGGGATCTTTCGGGTCAGCATGCGTGTAGAAGGGCCTTTTTTTAGTCGGATAATGGGTGACAAAAACCAATTCAGAACCGTGTTTTTCTTTTGCCCATTGACAGATTTCCTGTTCGTCTTCCGGCTGCAAATCCGGCTCTTTTCTATTATCCCTGCCCGTTCTTTCAAGGATAATCTGCTGAACTTCCCTCATTTTGATTCTGGGGATTTTCTTGCCCGACAAAGGAACTTTTACTTTATGAATTGATAGTTCTTTTTGGCAGTTTTCTTCTAAATCAGAAAACATGTTCTTAATTATTTTCTCGCAAATGTCCATAAGGTTTTCCCAAGAGTCTATAAAACTTATTTCTGCATCCAAACTGGTGTATTCCGCCAAATGGCGGGTTGTTATTGAGGGCTCTGCCCTGTAAACATGGGTAATAGTGAAAACTCTTTCAAAAGCCCCTAACATTATTTGTTTATAAAGCTGGGGGCTTTGGGCAAGATAAGCATTGTAATTATAATAATCTACATGGAAAACATCCGCTCCTCCTTCAGCCACCGCAGGAACAATGTTCGGCGATTCAAATCCGGTGAAATCTAAATCTTTCATGGTTTTTCTGAAAGAATTTGTAATGTGCTCTCCAATCTTAAAAATACTTTTGATTTTTGGATTTCTTATTGTTAAAGGACGATAATCCAAAAGAGTGGGTAGTTTTAGATTTAAGTCCTCGGCCATAAAATCAAAGGGAATCGGAGATGATTTGGCTAAGATTTCAACGTTTTCGGCTTGCAGTTCTACTTTTCCTGTTTCAATTTCTTTATTCACCATATTTTCCGGCCTTTCTTTAATAATGCCCTTGATTTGCAAAACATATTCTTCTTTAATATCCTTGACCAAAGCTGACTGACAAACTATTTGTAAAAGGCCGGTCCTATCTCTTAAATCAATAAAAACAAGCTTGCCGTGGTCGCGTCTTGTATTGACCCAGCCGCAAACCCTCACTTTTTCTCCAGTATGTTTAATTGTCTCAATATTTAAAATTCTTTCCATAATATTACTCCCCTATTATTTGTAATTGAACATTTCTTATTCTGGCCCTGTCCAATTCTATAAGAAAAACTCTTTGCCATTGGCCAAGCTGTAGTTTATTATCAATTATGTTTAAAACAAGATTTGAAGGAAGATGAACGGCTTTACAGTGAGAATGCCCGTTAATACATTCATCTTGGCACACATTAACCGTTCTTTTGCTTAAATCATCGTGCTCATATCCAATATCTTTAGGAGAAATCATGGATAAATGCTTTTTAAAATCCCGCAAAAGCAAAGGTTCGTTTTCATTTAAAAGCAGTAAGCATGTGGTGTGCAAAGTTTGGATGTTAAGCAGGCCGTTTTGAATATTGCTTTCTGCCACGAATTTTTGAGCTTCTTGCGTAAAATCAATAAAGTCAAGCTCCTCTTTCGTTTGAAATTCTATGGTTTTATGATTGATTTTCATACGCCGAGTTTTTATTACGAAGGTGGAGATGAAATTTTATTTCATCGACTTTTTCCATTATACCTAAAATAGCTAAATTATAACAACAGCATAAAGCCGCGCCCCGAGGCGCGGCAGTAAGTTCTTACATCGGAGGCGCTGAGGGCGGTGGAGGAGGTTCTAGAGGCTCTTTTGGTTTCATCGGCAGTAAGGGTTTCTTTTTCTTTCTAAGAGAACCGTAAGCTAATATTGCAACAACGGCAAGTCCTAAGATTATTAAAAGTAGAGTAAAAGCCATAAAATATAAGAATTAATTTAGATAACTCGACCTTTCTTAGTCTCTATCCTCATTATCATTTTATTTAAAGGCTTTGTCAACTTCGTAAATATCTCCGGCCCCCATAATAATTATCACTTCCCTACCTTTGAGTTTTTTCTTTAAATACCCGATAATTTTATCTTTAGGAAGATAAATCGCACTTTTTTTATTGATAGATTCAATAAGTTTCTTTGAGCTTGTTTTCTGACTGATACTTTTTTCTTCTCTCCCCGCCACATCGTAAATGTCGGTGATGATTAGCCTGTTAATCGGAGCTTTAGAAAAAACTTTAATAAAGTCATCAAACAAAGAATGGGTTCTTTGGTATTGGTGAGGTTGGAAAATGCACCATATTTTCCTTGCGGGCCACTTTTCCCTGGCGGCCGTCAAAGTTGCTTTAACCTCTGTTGGGTGGTGACCATAGTCTGAAACAATCGTTAGCTGTCCTTTTTTTCTTATTTCAAACCTTCTCCATGTCCCCTTGAATTTAGAGAGCGCCTCAAGGCTTTTTTTATCGGGTATTTTTAAGGCTCTGGCCGTTAATAAGGCGAGCAGGGCGTTTTCAATATTGTGTTTGCCGGGCACTTTTAGAATTTTTTCCAGTTGCGATTTCTCTTTTGAAAAATTAGCAAAAATGCGTCTGCCGTCAATCAAAACGCCGCTTTTAACCAAATTCCCCGCAAACTTTTTAAAGGCCTTTTTAACGTTGCTGAAATTTTTGAAATAATCCAAGTGTTCTGCCTCAACGTTGGTGATAAGGATGATATTTGGCTTATAATTCAAAAAAGAATCTTCATATTCGCACGCCTCTATAACTAAATACTTTGATTTGCCTATGCGGCAGTTGCTATTCCCGAATTCTTTGACTTTTGTTCCTACAATGACAGTTGGATCAAATCCGGCTTTAATCAATATCAGCCCAAGCATCGAACAAGTTGTGCTTTTGCCATGCGTGCCGGATACGGCAATTGTAAAATGGTCTTTGGCAAGCTTTGCCAAAGCTTCGGGATAACTTATGGTTGAGGCTCGGTTTTGACCAACTAATTCGGGATTATCTGGTTTAACGGCCGGGCTGTAAATAATTAAGTTGACTTTTTTGGGTACGTTGTTTTTTGTCTGTTGGCCGATGAATATTTTAGCTCCCATTTTCTCCAGAGTCTCGGTAATTTCAGAGGAAGTCAAATCCGACCCGCTGACAACGTGGCCTTTAGCTAAATAATATTTAGCCAGAGCTGAAACGCCAATTCCTCCTATTCCGATAAAATGTATTTTTAGTTTTTGAGCCCCGTTAGAAGTTGCTTTTTTTGGTAAATGATTTTTATTAGGCATAGCTGGTTTTAATTAATACGTTCTAAATTTATCAAATAAAAATTTTTGATAGAAAATTTTTATTATAAAACTTCTAACGGGGTGAGCGGGCATGATTCCAATATCGTATACTCCGGTCCCCCTCTTTTTAAAACGCTTTCCATAACGTCAATTGAACTAACTTCAAACTCTAAAGATATCTCTTTATTAATCTCCAGCCTTTCTTCAGGCTCAATTTCTTTCCATCCAAAAGACATAATTCTTGCTAAAGTAATGTGCGGCAGTAAATCAAGTTCTTTGATTTTTTTTCCAACCACCCAAACCATTCGCGGAGTCCCATTTTGGGACGAACGCGAAAATGAGCGTAAAGAGCTCATTTTTTTCGGAGGCATCTTATTGAGAGGGCCGTAGCATATTTTATTTAAGATCACAGAAAACTGTTTATATTTTGAGGCCAGTTCTCTTACCCGTTGGCAAGTCTCCCAAACTTCATCATCAGAAAGATATCCTAAAAACTCCAACGTTATATGGAGATTATCTTTTTTAGTCCATCTAGCCGGCAATTCATGCCATTTTTCCTGGTAGGCAGAAAGTTCTTTTTTGATGTTTTCTGGCAGGTTGATGGCCACAAAAATTCTACGCTTCATAAACCAAGATTTTATCTATTAGTTCGATGAAATAAATTTCATCTCTCGCTCAATTTATATTTATTTCTCGAATGCGAAATGAAATAAATATTTCATTGAGCAATCGCAGGTGAAGATGAATCTTTTGATTCATCGCCTTTCTTGAATATTATCATAAATTAAGTTAAAATTGAAGAGCGAGTCCCGCTAAGCGGGACGAAGCTGAAGATGAAGACAAACACCCAAGTTCTGCAATTGCAGAATATCGGGTTATAGATGAGAGCAAAGCTCTCATCGTACCCGAAGGGGTAAACTTCATCGCCTTCCTCAATGAAAAAAACTAAGAAGAAAAAAACTAAAAAAGCGATCCGGAAAGAAACCGACATTCAAGAAATAGTTAACCATTATTTTTACAGTAAGGGGCTGAATTTAGAGCAAATAAAGAAAGATGCCAAAAAAAAGAAAATAATCTATTCAAGATTCACCAGGCCAGCCAAGCAGCTGCTGACTCTGGCCGGCTCCGTTGAAAAAGCGAAAGAAGCCATTGATAAAGTAGCTCAATGGGCAAGTTCAAGAAATTTAGATTACGCTATTGAAACTGTTTTTAAAAAATGGCTGGAATTAGACAGATTAAAGCCCAAAGAAATAGTCAAAAAACCGTACTACAAGAATAACCCGATGATTTGGTCAGAATCCAAGAGAAAGTGGTATGTTATAGATGAGTATGGTGATTGGCTCGAGTTTGCCGAAAAAGAAACAGAGATAGAGTGGAAAATTATAAAATAATCAATGAAAAATAAATTTTTCATTTCTAACTTCGTTCCGCTCTGCGGGACTCGTTTAACAATATGTTGGCGCATAACGAACTAAAAAAAGGATCAAAAATTATCTTAGACGGACAGCCCTACGAAATATTGGATTTAAACCTGATGAAAAAAGCTCAAAGAAGAGTGGTCATCCAAACCAAATTAAGGAATTTGATTACCAATAATGTTCTTGATAGGAATTTTCACCAGGGCGATGTTTTTGAGGAGGCGGAGATGATAAAACTTAATGTTAAATTCCTTTATTGCCATAAGGAGCGCTGTTTTTTCTCTGAAGAAACCGAACCCTCAAAAAGATTTGACTTAGACATAGAGCAAATAGGTTCTCAAGCCAAATTCCTTAAAGCGAATCAAATTATCGAGGCAATGATTTTTAATGAAAAAGTGATTAATGTTGCTTTGCCGATTAAGGTAAAATTAAAGATTACAGAAGCTCCGCCCGGAGTCAAAGGAGATAGGGCTCAAGGCGGCAATAAGACGGTTGTCTTGGAAACCGGAGCCAAAGTAGCCGTTCCCCTATTTATAAAGCAGGGAGATATTATTGAAATTAACACCGAAACCGGAGAATACGTAAAAAGAGCAGAATAATATGCCCCGTTAGAAGTCCTAGCCAGAAAAAATTAATTCAAATTTTTTCTGCAAGGCGCTAACAGGGGTAATAGCAATTAACCGTCTATCTTCTTGATAAGTAGTTAATATCTAAGACGACAGACTTCTAACGGGGTATGCAAGCGTTTGAACTTTATTTCAATCCAAAAAACAAAGAAACTCTGTTCTTAAAGAGCTTTATTTATGAACCCGAGAACGTTTATGAAAAAAGGCTCGGCAATTTATATATGGTCGGAGAATTGGCTCAAGCTATGCCTCAAAACGCCCATTTTTTAGATAACTTAGCTTCGTTGGTTAAAAAAGAGTATTACTCGTCCGGCCTGAAGAAGTCTTGTGAAGAGAGCTTGCGGGAGGCGCTTAAAATTGGCAATGATTTTTTGAATAAAGAATCAAAAAAGGGAAACGTCGGATGGCTGGGCAATTTGAATTTCGCTGTTTTAAATTACAAAGAGCCGGTGCTGAACTTTGCTAAATCAGGCAATATGAAAATCCTTTTGGCCAGGAATGGAGAATTAGTGGATTTAAGCCAGAGCTTGGAAGAGGATTTACCCAATCCCGACCCTTTGAAAATATTTGGCAGTATGGCGGCCGGCAAGCTATCTGAAGACGATAAAATAATTGTTATTAATAATGATATTTTTTCCTGCTTTAGCAAAATAAAAGGTTTTTTAAAAGAACTTTATAGGTTTTTAGAAGAAAAAGATATAAAACAGCTCATAAAAACAAATAAAGAGGCATTAGCCGGAGTTTTCGGTGTTTGTCTTTTTTTAACAGCCGTTAAAAAACAAGGCAGAAAACAGACGGTCAGTTTAAAAAACGAACTGCCGGTTTTTTCTTTTTCCAGAGTTTTTATCAAGCCCGTTAAGAAGGTCTGGAAGCGTCCGAAAATTAATCTTCCTTCTTTTAAAATAAACTTACCCAAAATTCAAAAGCCGGCCTTTTTTAAAATTAAACTGGCATCTATAAAAAAACAAACCATTCTAGTCGTCATTCTTTTTGCGCTTTTAATCGGGTTCTTTTTATTGTTTCAGGGAGAGAAAAAGAAAGAAATAAAAGAAGCAGAGCAAATAATAGCTGAAGCGAAAGAAAAAGCGATAATGGCCGAGAGTTTTTTAGTCCTTAAAGAAAAAGACAAGGCAAAGACGCTTTTTGAAGAGGCTTTAACTGAGATAGCTCCTCTAACAAAAAGAGGCCGTCCCCTAAGAGAGGAAGCCCTCCTTTTGCAAAGCTCCATTGAACAGGAACTTTTGAAACAGTAGCTTTATTTTAATTGCCGAGCGAGGCGAAACCGAGCGAAGGCGAAGATGAGAAAAAATTCTCATCGACTCTACTTTAATTCCACTTTTGCGCCAGCCGCTTCGAATTTCTTTTTAATTTCTTCTGCTTCCTCTTTCTTAACGTTCTCCTTGAGCATTTGAGGAGATGAGGCAGCAGCGTCAACTAAATCTTTGGCTTCTTTCAATCCTTTAGCGGTAATGTCTCTGACGGCTTTAATGACGTCTATTTTTTTGGCTCCAACTTCCTTCAATTCAATATTGAAAGAACTTTTTTCTTCCTTGTCCGCCGTAGCTTCAGCGGAGGCGGGAGAAGCCATTACCGGAGCTTGAGCAGAAACGCCAAATTTCTCTTCCAGCACTTTAACCAATTCAGCTAAATCCAAAACCGAGAGTTTCTCAATATCCTCCACTATTTTCTTTAGTTTTTCCGGAATTTTAAGTTCCTTTTTTTCTTCTGTCATATGTTTATTTATTTTTTACTTATTGCGCTTAATGCGTAGATCAGACCTTTAATATTTCCTTGTAAAACATTAACTAAACCTGAAAGCGGAGAGGCAATACTGCCGACCAATCTGCCTAAAAGCTCGTCTTTACCCGGTAATTGTCCCAAAGTAAGAGCTTTTTCTTCTCCTAAGGCATTTTGACCGATGATTCCTCCTAGTATCTTTAAATTCTCGTGTTCTTTAGAAAAATCGTAAAGGGTTTTAAAAGGCAGTATTTCATCTTTATACCCAAAGCCCAAGGCAATTTCTCCGTTAAGCTTTTTTACGTCGACCCCGAACTTTTTTTCTTGGAAAATCTTGGCAATCAATGTCTTTTTGGCAACCTTCAGCTCGCAGTCATTTTTCTTCATTTCTTTTCTTAAACTGGCCAAATCTTTAACTTTCAATCCCGTAATCGCAGCAAAAACCATGGCTTTTTGCCTTTCGATTTTATCCTTCAAATCGCTGATGATATTCTGTTTTTGCGTTTTAGTTAAAGCCATATCCCGTTAGAAACCAGAGGCAAAAATAATTTAATGTTTAAATTATTTTTTGCGTATTCTGGTTAAGGTTATGTTTGTTTATTATCCCTTGGATTGATAATAATATCGTGCCCCGTAATTAGTTTCTAACGGGGCATAAAAAAACTGTGGTTTTATCCACAGACAATATAAAAAGTTAAACCTTTTAATCTTCGGCAGGATTTACTTGCCCTCCCAAGTTTTGCTTCGCAAAATTTAGGCGGGTAAACCTGCTGTCTATAGATAAGGAATTAGGAGCTAAATTAATGGACGAGGACAGTATACAGCTAAAATTGCTATAGCCAACTGCCAATAATTTAACTCCTTAGATGGTATATGTAGTCCCCTGGCTATATTATTCATATTAATCATTCTGAATATCTTGTCAAGGGCTTAAGTACTTGGCTTTGGCAATATTATGTTCTTGAAGAGTTTGGCTGAAAATAGTTTCTCCTTCCGGAGTTGAAAGATAATACCAATAAGGACTGTCTTTTGGATTAAGAGCGGCTTCAATGCTCTCTAGTCCGGGATTACCGATGGGACCGGGAGGCAAGCCGTAGTGCAGATAGGTATTATAATCGGAGGCAACTTGAGTGTCCTCTGTAGAAACTTTGCTTGTTTTCTTACCGGTAATATAGATTATTGTGGCATCAACCTGCAAAGGAACGCCAGCCCTTAATCTTTTCCATAAAATGCCCGAAACAATCTCTTTGTCTTCTTGATTTCTCACTTCTTTTTCTATCAAGGAAGCCATGGTTAACGCCTCTTTATCAGCCAGACCAACTGTTTTTAAATCAAAGTTGTCTTTCATCCGGTTAATGATTTTTTGCAAGGATTCGTCGGCATTAACTATGTAAGTGTCTGGAAAAAGATATCCTTCCAGCCCTCCCTGCCAAGAATTGTCATTCAGCTCAAAAAGCTCCTCTGCCTGGAACATTCCTTTATTTTCAAAATACCAGGCAATATCTTTTAAATTCCAGCCCTCGATTATTGTGATTGTTTCCTGGGCTATTTTTCCATCAGCCAGCATATGGGCTATTTTTGGCATATTCATTGAAGAAGAAAGACGGTAAGTACCAGCCTTGAGATCTCCTGAAATAGTCATAGTTAAAACATATACCCTAAAAAGCGGGGCCCAGCGTATCAAGCCGGCCTGTTTAAGATTATTGGCAATTTCTTTTGAGCCCTCTCCCCTTTCAACTTTAAAAAGAGTTTTTTCGGCTGAAGAAAAGCTGTTGGGCAAGAAAATCGCCAAAGCAAAAATAATAATTACTATTAAAAATGAAATGGTTATTTTTTTATTCATGATTTTCAACCAAAGGGACGAAAGCAAACCCCGGATATTCAATCACCTTAAACTTATTTTCCGCTTGTTTCTCAAAAACCCAAATAGAAGAGTCAATCGGAGAGACAATCCTTCCTCCAATTTTTAACTGATTTTTCCAGGCCGGCGGAATTTGACCGTAACTGGCCGCGGAACAAAGTATTTTGTCAAAAGGCGCCTCTTTTTCATATCCTTTTGTCCCATCGGCCAAAACGAACTTTGCCCTTCCTTTTTTTATAAAATTATATTTAGCCACGTTTTTTTCGCCAAACTCTTTTAATTCAGGCACGATTTCAAGAGCAATTACCTTGCCTGTTTCTCCGACCACCTCCGCTAGAAGGGCCGATGTCCAGCCCGAGCCAGCTCCAATATCAAGTATCTTGTCCCCTGGTTGGGGTTGAAGCTTCTCTAACATAAAAACAACTACGGTCGGTTGGGATATGGTTTGCTTGTAGCCAATGGATAAAGCCATATCCATATGAGCCATCTCCTTTATGTTTTCGGGCAGAAAATCCTCTCTTTTTATCTTTTTAAAGGCATCAGCGTATTTTACCATGTGTAGCCAGGCAATTGCTTTTTTCATGTGTTGAATCTTAATTCTCATCTTCCAATTAATCCTGTTCCGTGATTTTCCCGTCAAAGTGTTCTTCGTCAGTTTCAGCTTTGTCTTTGGTCGCATGCACTACGCCGTCTCTATGGTTGGGCGGGGAGTAAATAGTATAGATTTTCATTGATTTTTGAGCTGAAGTGTTGATGATATTATGTCTAACTCCTGCGGGAACAACCACCGCCGAGCCGTCTTCCAGGCCGTATTCTTCTCCATTAAGCACTGCTTTTCCTTCGCCTGTTTCAATCCGGAGAAACTGATCTAAATCATGGACTTCATCCCCTATTTCTTCTCCCGGCTTTAAGCTCATTACCACTAATTGGCTGTTTTTGGCGGTGTAGAGTACTTGGCGGAAGTTTTCATTTTCTTCGGCTGCTTTTTCAATGTTTACTACGTATCCTTTCATATCAGTTTAAATTTTAATGCTTTTATTGTTTTACTCGACCATTTTATCATGTTATTTTTTAATTTTAACACGCTTAAGATATTTCGCCAAATTTATTTATTTATAATTATTCTATTAAATAACAAGAATTATTACTCCGCCCAGAACCATAACAACTCCTAATAATTTCTTTTTAGTTAAACCGGCTCCGAGCAAGGGAACACTAAGCAAAGTAGTCAGTAAAAATTGAGTATTTTTAATTGATTCGTGATAGCCCGGATTGGGAGCCATTGCTATTCCTTTTACATTAAAAATATTGGCCATAACAGAAAAGGTTGCCGCTAAAAAGACTATCGGCAGAAAGACTTTCAATTTAAGCTTATCTCGGAAATAATTTTTAATTTCTTTGCGGCATAATAAAACAAAAGCTAAAAAGTTGAAGGCAAAAAGAAAAAGGTTTATTTGGGAAGAAGAAAATCCCATTTGGCTCGCTTTCTTTACTTCCAGCACCATGACCGTAAAACTCAAAGCGCCTATAACAGCTAAAACTTCCCACCTTTTTAGAAATGATTTTTTTGCTTGTTGGACGGAAGTATTTTTCTTTTCCACAATAAGAGCAATTAATCCGGCAATGATAAGCAATACGCCCAATAATTTTATAAAACTAAACGAGCTCCCGAAAATTAAAACCGCGGCAAAGGTTATCAGCAGGACATTGCTGGTTTTAATCGCTCCGACAAAGCCGGGATTAGGCGCCTTTATTACTGCGGTAAAATCCGCCCAATTACCAATAACGGCAAAAATACCGGCAATAGTTATTATAACTAAAAACCATGGGAATTGTTCTGACTGCCAAATATTAGAAAGCGTTCCAGTATTTATAATAAGAAGTTCTAGAAAAGCAAAACCCAAAAGGAAAAGCAATATTTGTTTTGCAGAAAATCCTTTATTCCCCAAATATCTCGTGCATAAAACCATTCCGGTAAACAAGAGAGAAGCTGAAATTGAGTATAAATACCATAACATATTCTCTTATTCTACCATTTCAACAAGTTCAGTGTAAATAAAAGATTACTACTAAAACCAGGTTTTGACAGTCCTCGCTTTTAATGGAGCGTGCTGTCAAGAAGAATTCCGTTGGCCCAATAGAATCCAGTTTCACCGGATGGCAAAATATCGTAGGTGGCTCCATCGCCGTAGAGAACTCGATTTGAAGTAAATACTCTAGCCCCATCATAAAAATCACCCGGAATGAGTTCTCCAACAGACCGTCCATCAACAGTCGAATGCCCGGGAGAAACAGAGAGCGTACGCCCATCATCGAGAATAAGCTCAACCATTTTATGCTCCGGAGGAACAGGCGTCTTACTTGTCTTAATAACAATTCCTATAACACGCTGGCCGTCTGGAGCGGCTGTCCAGACCAGCGTCCCTTTTTGTATCTCTTGGACTGGAATTGCGCCTTGAGGAGTATCAATCAATGTATTTTTAGCAAGACAAATGGGACAATTACGAATATATCCTTTGAGTTGGCAAAAGTATGGCGGTGGTGGCTCGTCAGGGTAACCAACCGGCGAACCGCAACCTTGGACGCATTCAAAATCCGCAGGACAGCTTGTTTCGCTTGGCCCGCTGCATTGTCTTCCGATCGGACTGGTACAAATATTTTGATAACATAAATTTCCTGCGGCGCAATCCGAATCCAGAGTACATTGATTACCTTCTTTTAACTTACACTCTCCTTGTATAATTGTCTGGGTAGGAACGCATGATTGGTCAGTGCTCGGGCAGGCAGTGCCCGTGCCCTGTATTTCTTGGCATATATATTGTAACGAGGGACAATCAGAATCTTTTGTGCAGGCGGGAGATTCTATATCTTCAGCTAGCACCACCGGTATCTCAAGCGCGTCGTCGTACTCGGATAGGCCGGATGGATTGTCTTTGCGCAGGATGAGCGTTCCTCTATTGCTGTATGCATTTTTGTCTATTGTGAAAGTAAGCTTTGCTTCAAATGGCACAAAATCAGAAGTCATCCAATCGCTCTTGGCAGTGGCAATACCTTGGCCGATTATTAGCCCGTCCCAGTCGGTCAGAACGACAGGAAAGCTCGCTTCAAAAAACCAAAATCCCCGCGCTTCTCCAGTAATGGTGAGCGGACTTTTTACAACTTGATTTGGGCGGGGAAAGTCAAGACGAATGAGATTCGTTTTTTCAAGCTCATTACCAATGTTTTCAGTAAATGTTTGGCCATTGTGTCGGCACTGGCGGGGATAGGACTCCATTATTGGATTGCCAGCTTTAGCGCACTCTTCAAAATTCGTTATAAGGAGCGGCGCCTCTTTTTTTATTAGCTTCCAGGTTACGCCAAAACCAGCCATGATCAAAATAATAATAATTATTAAGAGTATCTTTTTCATAGTTTTATTGCTGATTTTATTTAATATCAAGTATTTTGCATTTCTTTATGCCGTCAGGAACTTCAAACTCAACAGTCTCCCCTTTCTTTTTGCCTAAAAGAGCCTTACCCAAAGAAGACCCGCGAGAAATCTTCCCAAGAGAGATATCGGCTTCTTCCGATTCAACGATTTGAAACTTCTCTTTGCCGTCTTTTGATTCAAGGTAAACAACAGAGCCAATCTGAACCACACCCCTTTCCATTTTACCGGGCGCCTTAGCCTGACTGATGATTTCCTTTAACTGAATAATCCTTCCTTCAATAAAAGACTGGTCTTCTTTGGCCGCATGATAACCGGCATTTTCTTTCAGATCTCCATGAGCGGCAGAATCCCTTATTCTTTTAACAACTTCTTTTCTGGCAACTTTCTCTAAATGCTCAAGCTCTTTCTTCAGTTTTTCCAATCCTTCTTGGGTGAAATACTTGATCATGATATTTCTATTCTACCAAAAAAACCCTGCCCGCCATAGGGCGGGGCCTGTTTAGCGATTGTTTGAAAAAATCCGCAGGGGCTAGTGAACGACGTTAGAACTAGGGTTAAGGCTGGTTAAAAAAGCCATCTCAATGAGACGGCTTTGAAAGAGTGAGTGCTATCCGCAAGAAGCAAATAATTGCCACTCCCGCATAAAAAATCAAGCCCCTTTCGGGCCTGAAAATAATTTATCTACCTCGACAAACTAAATACGGTTAAAATATCTCCAATTGAGTAATCGCCTCCAATTCTTTGGAAGATAAAATTCGATGTTCTTGTAATGCTTTTAATACGATTGCCCACAATCTCTTTTCTTTCTTCTCTTGGTATTCTCTTACGGTCTTTTCAGTAAGAAGAATATCTAATTTTTTGTCGATCTTATCCTCGGTAGTTACGGTTTTATTCTTGAAGTCCTTAAATTCTGTTTTA
>JAUYKD010000009.1 GCA_030700195.1 Candidatus Nealsoniibacteriota bacterium
GAATAAATCAAGAAAAAGATGTGAAGCGACACCTACCGCTAAAAACAGGAAAATATTTTTTCTTTCTTTTTCTGGAAAGAAAAATGAGAAGCTATAAATGAATAAAAGCAATGCCAGCGGTGTATGAATTACTGTTTGATACCAACCGACGATGGAGGAATCGGCAATAAAAACTCCTAAGACCCTGCCTAATAAATCAGGGAGTATTGAACCGATGAGAAGAAAAAGAATGCCTGCGGGAAACCATTTATTTGCCGGATAAACAAATAAAGAATGAGTAATTAAATCAGGCATAATTCTTTAAAAATAAATACCCGATGGCCAGGATGGGGATAATTGAGAGTATTATTTTATACGGTCTTAAGTTAGAGATATGATACTCGGATAACTTTAAGGATCCTTCGGCTTGGTATAAAGCTTTGCCGGTAATTAAATAATTTACCTTATTTTCTCCCAGCTTGCCGTATACTTTTACCGGTTGTTTATCGATTTTAACCAAAAAATAATCCTGATTAATTTCTTCGATCCTTCCCCCGAAATTAAGGCTTTTGCCAATGAATTGCTGATGGGATAAATTGGCTTCCTTGTAACCCGGATAAACAATCGGTCCTTTAATTTCAGCAAAAACTACCAAGATAATAATCAATAAAAGCGGAATCAGGATTTTTAATACCCGCCAACGGTTTGAAAACATTTTTTACTTCTTGAAAATAAGATCAATATATTTTAATTCTTCCTCGTCGATTAAAAAAGGTTGCACCTGTTTTTTAAGCTGTGGCAGTAATTTTTGGTTTTTTGCATACCATTTTTTAAGTAATAAAAAGTAATCGTCCGTTGTTTTTATGCCTTTATCCTTTAAAAACTTAACTTTAAAATTTGGATCAATATTGCGGGAAAGAAGTTTGGCAATATCATATAAGTCTCTTCCTCTTTCCATTTTCCTCGTAAATAAAGCTCTTGTTTTAAAGCTCAAGAGAGTTGAAGGATCGTAAGTAAGAGCTGTTTGCAGAAAGCCAAATTTTGAAAAAATCTTTTCAACCGGGATTATTCTATCTTTAGGAAAACTAAAATCAAATTTAATCACCAGTTTTTCTTCCTTCATTTGGCTTATTCCAAGATCAAAAAGAAGAGTTTTATACTTAAAATAAGCAGTGGCTTTATCCTCGTTTGATTTAAATTTAAAATTAATAAGATCTTTTTCATTCCCTCTTTGTTTTTTAATAATTTTTTCTAAAATTGCTTTGAGAGGGAGACCTTTTTTTAAAAGATCAAAATCCAAATCTTCAGACATTCTTTTATTGTCATATAAAAATCGTAAACTGGTTCCACCGGTAAAAATAAAATATCGGCTTTCTTTTATATCGTAAAGATAATACAGAATTTGAGTTTGGAGGAATTCTCTTATGATTCCTCTTTTTTTAGTTTGCGGAATACCTAATCTTTCTCCTTCTGATAAAATCTGTTTCCAGAGATCCTTATTAATGATTGGCATAAGTCTTAAGATAAGAAATAATAATTTTATTTTTAAGAAGAGTCAGCAACGAGGAAAGTTTTTTCCAAGAAATATCTTGAGGTAAAGACAATCTCATTTCTTTGAAATAATCAGGAGTTTTTATCTCTCTCTGATTAAGATAAATAAAATCAAAAAGAGCTTTTTCCGGCGTTGCCAATCGATATAAATAATTATTACCGGTAATTAGTTTGAACCCGAAAAATAAATCGGATTTTACCTTTCGGTACGAAAGAATTCCATAATTTGTCTTAAATTTTTTTGTTTTTTTTATGGTTACCGATGTGATTGAATAAGGGAATTCAGGTATCATTCCATAAAAAGATAGAGCTGATTCAAGGCTGACATAAGAGCTTTCATTAAGATATGAGGCAAGTAAAAATTCGTCTTTGATTTCAGTCTCTTTAAGTTTATAAACTCCTTTTATAATTCTTTCCAGTTGCCCTTTTTTTACCCAGGATTTAAGATTTTGTTTGATTGTTTGTTCATTATCGTTAGGAAACCATTTAAGCAAATCAACATATTTAAAAAGGGGGTATTCTTTAGCTTTTAATCTGAATGTTTGAAAATCCATAGTTCTTTTGATGATAGAAATCTATCACTATAAGAATTATAGTTTATTTAACAAATAATTGTCAATATATAAAAAGCTAAGTTAACTTCTCCAGAATTTTTTCCATTAATTTGCGGTTACCGGCAATCAGGTCGGCCACCAGACCGATGAGAAATATCTGAAAGCCAACAATTAACAACACGGCTGCCAGTAACAGCGATTGAAGATGATTGCCCGGCCTGCCCAGAAAATTGAAGTATAAATATCTGATACCCAAAGCAAGTCCGGTCAAAAACGAGGCTCCGGCAATATAAGTAAAAGTTTTTAATGGTTCGTACATGGTAAACACTCTGATAGTAGTGGCGGCTGAATTTTTAATGTGGTTCCACATGCCGTTATAAAGTCTGGACTCTCTGGTTTTAGGATTGACTTTAATTGGTACAGAAGTGATCGGGATCTTTTTCTTGCCGGCCTGGATAATCGTTTCAATCACGTAAGAAAACTCGGTGGTGATGTTTAATTGCCTGGCCGCCTCTTTGGAAAAAGCCCGAAAGCCGCTAACCGCATCCGGAACTTTAACTCCTGAGGCATGCCGGACTACCCAGCTGCCTAGTTTTTGAAACAGTTTTTTTGCCAGGGAAAAATACTCAATTTTATCGGTCTGTCGATCAGCCACCACA
>JAUYKD010000012.1 GCA_030700195.1 Candidatus Nealsoniibacteriota bacterium
CGTGGTCTTGCTTATACTCTAAGCCCTTTTTCAGCGCGAATTCCGCCCTCATCAGCTCCCTGCCCAAATAGGCAGCATGTGGAATCTGAGAAACGTAGAAAATCATCTGGTCTGAAAGGTCCTGGGCGCTTTTTCCTTGCC
Organism: Candidatus Nealsoniibacteriota bacterium; assembly: GCA_030700195.1. Taxonomy (GTDB): domain Bacteria; phylum Patescibacteriota; class Minisyncoccia; order Minisyncoccales; family MHMH01; genus JAUYKD01. The sequence continues at coordinate 142 of JAUYKD010000012.1, forward strand.
ACCTTAAATTGACTGGATCAACTGTGTTGTAAACATTAATTAATCCATCTGAAACATCAATCACGAAATTTCCCCGCGGATCCCAGGCGCATTGAAGCTTGGGGTTCTCTTTCAAAATATTCTTGGCTTCCTCCCAGTTTCTCTCATAAATATGGGCCGAGGAGGAAATCGTAATTATAGAACCCCTGCTCAATTTTAATCCAGGATTTTTCTGATTCACTTCTCCGATGATTAACTCCTGTAGGCCTAAAATTCCAAAAGCATTTTCCGGCCAAGCAAGAAACATATCATTGGAACGGATATAGACTGTCAGGAAAAGCTTATCTTTTTGAACCAAAACCTGAAACAGGTCCAGACACGGCGGACTTTCGCTGCCGTGGTCAAGTTCGACATTCCAGGTTGAAGCCACTCCTCTTCTAGAATAAGGGGTTTCAGCGATGAGATCGATTATTTCCTTAATTTGGTCAACTCCGCCATGGGCTCTCAATCTTTTACCATAAGTATATTCTTGTCCCTTGGCCTCTTTGGGCGTAGTCAGAGTCGGGATGTAGTCTTTGATCTGGTCTTTACTTAAGGAAAGGTGCTGGGGAAGATGTGGATTTCTTATATCCTCTGCCTCCACAACCGTCACTAAGTCCATCAGCTCCTTCTGCCGTTCTCCGTACTGGGAGCCCTTCACTGCCCCAAAAAGCATAATATTCTTTAGGATGTCAATCCAGCATTCGGCCACCTTGCTTCTTCGCACAATAAAAACGATTCTTTCTGAGGGTAATTCTAGATTCTCCGTCTTCTGGGGCTCGGGAAAAACAAAAATTTCGTATGGCCGGAGGCCCTCCTCTTTAAGGTTTTCGGATACGGCTTTCTGGATTTTCAAGGGATCGTTCTCCCCTATCAAATCAACGACTTTAACCCTGGAACGAAATAATTCTATTTTTTCAATGGGAATTTCTCTTTCTATTCTGGCTTGTCCCGAGCCGATGATAAAATGGTTTTCGTCCACTCCGTTATTAATCAGATTTAACAAAGCCTGGCTGCTTTTGGTTTCCTCAATCGTCCCTTCGTTACCGCAGAGAATAAGGCAATCAAGATAGGGATGGGCCAAGACATTTCTGATTATACAAGAAACTCCCAGGTCCCGGCTGTAGAGCTGTCCAGCTACAGCAAAAGTCTTTTTGTCTAATCCGCCGACAATCGAATCTTTGGTGGTCCAATGACAGACGACTCCAATATTGGAATTGAAATTGCCAAGAGCTAAAAGTTCTTTATATCTTACCGGCCAATTAGTAAATTTTGTCATCGTTTCTCCTTCTTTCATAGATTTAATTTAGAATGAACTAATGTTTTTATTTGGGAGAAAACCTCCTCAATTGATTTCTCTCCCTCAATCATATAAACATTTTTGAAACGACCTGGCAAGACTTTATAGGTTTCCCAAACCTCGGCCAACTTTTCCTCTCTTTCGAACAGCTTCTTTCCTTCTCCCCTGCTTTCAATCCTCTTAACGCAAATTTGAGGGCTAACCTTCAGGATAAAAACTAAATCCGGCAATATAAATCCGTCATTTATCTTTATTAACCATTCCAAATCTAAACCGTCCGATGCTCCAAAAGCAAAAGTGGAAAAAAAATAGCGATCCGAAATCACTATTTTACCTTTTTTGAGCGCCGGTATGATTAATTTATCTAAATGTTCTTTTCTATCCTGAATAAAAAGTTCTTGCAGTTTGCCAGGTTTAATTTTAATCTTCTTATCCAGTATTTCTCTGATTTCTTTACTTGCTTCGGAATCTTGAGTTGGTTCTTTCGTTAAAATAACTTTCAATTCTTTATTAATTAAAAAATCTCCTAAAAGTTTTACCTGGGTTGATTGTCCCGACCCATCCAATCCTTCAATCACAATAAATTTTCCCGGATAAGTATTTTTTTCCACTGATTTTTATATTCTTCCGTCGTATTTTCTATAATTATCAATTCTACGCCAGCATCATTAAATAATTTTACGGACAACCCGTCGGCATGATATCTTTTTTGCGCCACTACTTTTTTAATGCCCACTCTGACAATTCTCATGGCGCAGTTATAACAAGGAACCATTTTACAATAAAGCGTTGCTCCTTCAATCTTTACGCCATCCTTAGCGCATTGCAATATAGCGTTTTCTTCGGCGTGCAGAGTTCTAACGCAGTGCTGAGATTGATTGCCTTCTTCGTCAACAACAGTCCTCATCATATGGCCAACCTGATCGCAATGCGACTGTCCCGGAGGAGCTCCGACATAGCCCGTGGCTAAAATAGTATTGTGCGGACTGACGATAACGGCTCCGCTGCGGCCCCTATCGCAAGTCGCTCTTTTGCCAATTGATTCTACCAGTCCCAAAAAATATTCGTCCCAGGTTGGACGTACGTATTTTTTTTCTTCCATTTTTTTTGCAGAAAAATTAACTTATTCAACGGTGATTCCCATATTTTTAGCCGTCCCTTCAATGGTTTTCATGGCTCCTTTAATATCGTTAGCGTTCAAATCCTCCATTTTTTGCTCAGCAATCTGCTTAAGCTGAGTTCTGGAGATGGTGGCAACCTTAATTTTATTAGGAACTCCCGAGCCCTTCTCAATGCCAGCCGCCTTTTTCAAAAGATCGGAGGCCGGAGGCTGTTTTAATTTAAAAGCATAAGTTCTGTCTTCAAACACCGTAACTTCTACCGGTATTTTAAATCCCTCCTGCTTTCTGGTTGCATCGTTAAATTTCTGACAGAATTCAGCAATGTTTAAGCCGTGCTGAGCCAAAGCAGGACCTACCGGAGGGGCAGGAGTTGCCTTGCCAGCTTGAATTTGAAGTTTTACTATTGCTTTGATTTTTTTTGCCATATAAACAAATTTTTATTTTAATAAAGGCAAAGAGGTAAATCTCTTTTTCATCTTCGCTTTCGCCATGCGAAAGCTCGCTAAACGAAGGTGAAGATGAAGTCGCTGCTTCATCGCCTATAATTTCTTAATTTGCAGAGAATCTAGTTCAACCGGAGTATCTCTGCCAAACATATTAACTAATACTTTGATTTTCCCCCTTTCTTGATCAATTTCTGAAACCTTGCCGTCAAAATCCTTGAATGGACCATCAACAATTTTAACCGCATCTCCCACCTCAACATCAATCTTATATTGGGGAGTTTCCACGCCCATTTTCTTTTTTAATATCTCTATTTCTGACAAAGAAACCGGCACCGGCGTTGTGCCAGCTCCAACAAATCCGGTAACATTTGGCGTATTTCTGACAACATACCACGAATCATCCGTCACCACCATCTCAACCAGCACGTAGCCGGGGTAAATCTTTTCTTCCACCACCTTTCTCTTGCCGTCTTTTATTTTGATTTTTTTCTCTTTAGGAACAATGACATTAAAAATTTTATCCTCCATCCCCAACGACTCAATCCTTTGCTTCAGGTTTTTAGCCACAGCATCTTCATATCCAGAATAAGTATGAATAACGTACCAGTTTTTTTCTTGTTCTATTTGCTGTTTTGGCATATTTTATAATATAAACTTTTCAAGTATTTTATTGAATAAAAAATCTAAACTGCCCAAAAACGCAGCCACGCTAAATGAAATACCCAAAACAATCAAAGTGTATTTGATGGTTTGGTGCCTGGTGGGCCAATTAACTTTTTTAATCTCCATTTTGACTTCTTTTAAAAATGAGGTAATTTTCCCGAACATAAGTTTTTTAAAAGGCCCTTGAGGCCTCTTCTTTACATTAACAAAACCAAATAGACTTGTCAATTACTAAGATAAGGCTGGTAATAATCTGACAGTTTTAAAATATTCTGATTAACCTCCTTTATCTCTCCATCCTCTATTTTAACCTCTAATAAAAGACCTTCCATTGTTTCTTCAGAAAACGGCTGGTCAAAAACAAAATTACCTAAAGAATAAGCTATCCAGCCGTCCATGTATTGTTCAACCTCTTGGACAACGTGGGGATGATGGCCGATGACTAAATCTGCCCCGGCCTCAATTGCTAAACGAGCAAAAGTTCTTTGGGATAAAGTGGGAGAAGACTGATACTCTTCTCCGGAATGCAAAGCTACAGCTAAAACATCCACTTGCTCTTTAGCTGAAGAAATATCTTTAAGAATGTCTTTTAACTCGTTCTCTGAAAACCAGGCCATCCCCGAATTATCCTTTGTCGCTTTCCAGGTCTCCGGACCTAAATCAGTATAAGCCAAAAAACCAATCCTGGTATTTTTTATCTCTTTTATCTTTAAAGAAAAGGCCTCTGCTTGGTTGAAACCGGCTCCCACGTAATCTATTTTGTTTTCCTGTAAAACTTCCATAGTATCTTCCAGAGCCGCTCTTTGATAATCCAGCATATGATTATTAGCCAAAGATAAAATATCAAACCCGGCATACTTTAAACCCTCAACCGCTTCTTTTTCTGCCCGGAAAGAATAAATGCTGCCCACCTTAACCCCTTTATCTGAAATCGGACTTTCTAAATTGCCCGAAAGAATATCGGCTTTTTTAAGATAATCGGCCATATTCAAAAATGGAAACCTGAAATCTCCGCCGCCCTCTTTCTCAACCATATATTCAACGCCCCTGTCCAGCATAATATCTCCCACGAAATATAAAACTATTGAGGACTCATTTTTGTTTATTAAAGAGATTAACTGGATATTTGGCGGTAAAATAAAATTCAACGCAATAAAAGCGCCCCCAAATATTAGAATAATCAGTAAAAAAATGAGAAATTTGCTCATTAAAAATTAGCCGGCCAGCTGAACTGAATCAATATAGTATTGGTCTAAAATTTTAACCAAAATAATGACTTCCACTAAATCGCCGAACCCCCCGGCTTGATGTAATTTAATTATAAAGCGGTATCGTCCATCTTCTAATTTCTCGCTTTTAAAAAGCTCGTAGCTTTCAAAACTGTCCAGTAAAGAAAAACTTCCGCTGTTTTTCTGCAAAACCGCTCCCTCTGTCAAATAACGCATGGCCATAGCTTCATTCTCTTCAATCCTGGCATGAATAAACTTTTCTAAAACCGCCTCAACTGTTTTTTGCTCTATTTTTTCTTCCAGCGCCGGAATCTGTTCTTTTTCTATCTTATTATATTGCCATCCCAAAAACGCTATGCCTATAAAAGCAAGTAAAATAGCAAAAACCAGAGCTTTAATAATTCCTTTTTTATCAACCCCGTTAGAAGTTTGCATAAATATTGTTGGCCAAAAAAGACCAAAAGCTCTTTTTTGGCGGAAATTTAACAAAATAAAATAATTGTTTAAATTTTAACATATTTGACAATAGCAAACTTATAACGGGGTCAACTTGATCACACGCCAAAACTATATATCTATATATCTAAATTTTTGACTTTTTTAGCGTGTGCTTGGATGAACTTTTTTCTAGGCAAAACATCGTCCCCCATCAGAGTGTCAAAAATATGGTCTGCTTCCCTGGCATTGTCAATCATTACCTTTAATAATATCCTGTTTTCCGGATTCATGGTCGTCTCCCACAACTGATCAGGATTCATTTCACCCAAACCCTTATAGCGCTGGATAAGCGGAGTTCCTTTCTGTTCTTTTCTTAGTGAACTTAAGATTTCAGCCTTATCTACCTCGGTGTAAGCGTATTCCATACGCTTACCAAGCTGTACTTTGTATAAAGGAGGCTGAGCAATGTATATATGGCCTTTAGCAATAAGCGGTTGGAAATAGCGGTAAAAAAGAGTCAGAAGTAATGTTCTAATGTGAGCTCCGTCGGTGTCTGCGTCAGTCATAATTATTACTCGATGATATCTTAATTTTTCAATGTCAAAATCTTCAGCAATAGCTGTACCCATAGCAATAATCAATGCCTTAATTTCTTTTGAAGTTAAGATTTTATCAAGCCGAGCCCTCTCAATATTCAGAATCTTGCCTCTTAAGGGTAAAATAGCTTGAAAACGCCTGTCTCTCCCCTGTTTTGCACTATTATGAACAAAAACTCCTGAAGCTAATGCAAAATTATGAGTTTCATTAACTTCCAAATCGTAAACGTCTATTCTTGTTTTTAATTTAACTACTTTTTTAATCTTGTGATTGTAATTAGAAACAGCTTCTCTTAATTTCTCTTCGTTATCGTCAAAAAAACGACAACAAATTGTATCATATCTTAATAAAGTTTTATCTCTTAATTTTAACCTTTCTAAGTTATATTTTTCTTTATCAATTCCGCCATCTGCGTCAAAAAGCACTTTCATTAATTTTAATCCTTTTTCTAAATAGGTTTGATTAAAAGCTTTTTTTCTTCTAACCCTAAATTCCGCAGTCCACTGTTCTTCGGTCTTCTTTTTTCTCCATATTAAGAGATTATCATCTTGCCATTGTTTTATAGCTTTTGCTGAAAGTTCTGTTTTTTTATCCGGATACTTATTAAAATACTCTCTTACCTCTCTAGCTCTTTTCTCTCTATTTTGGGGAATACTCCAATATTTTTTTTGAATTTTATTTAATCTTTCTTGGTTTTTTTCTCGATATTCTTTATTATTTTTATAGAATTCGATAAACTTATGAGCCATATATTGCTTATATTTTTCGTCTTGCCACTGTTTTTTTGCTCTTTCGCTCAATATTTTTACCATTTCTGGAGTAGTCATAATACGCCTAATCTTTTCTCTATATTCTTTTGTTTGATGTATTCTTTTTAATTTTTCTTTTACATCTTTCCGATGTAAACTAAATTCGAGCATTTGGCCATGATACCCCATATGTTCTTCTTTTGGCATCCGTCTTATATTATCTGGATTATTATTTAATTTATTAAAATCAATATGATGTTTATGATAACCACTTACTTCTGGATAAATTTCATTTCTAAGATTATAATTATCAGCTAAAATATGAGTAAAAACCCATCTTTTTTCTTTATTATCATAAACTAAT
>JAUYKD010000020.1 GCA_030700195.1 Candidatus Nealsoniibacteriota bacterium
TGCGCTGGTTCATATGATATCCTACACTTAGAGCTTTAAAAAACTATGAAAGGAAAGTATAGTGGCAGGCATATGACAATATATGGCTCCGTCCTGCCCGGCGCAATTAGTTTGGCTAACTGGGCAGCAAAGACAAACATCACAGAAAAAGCCAAACAAAGATTAAGGGTTGTTGATTGGTTAAGATTCCATAACAACAATGTCAGTCTGACAGCTAGACACTTTGGATTAAACAGGGAAACGGTCGGGATTTGGCTGAGAAAATTCCGGCGAGCAGGAATGTTGGGCTTGAATGATGGATCCCACAGGCCGAAGAATGTCAGAAAGCCGACAACCAGTTGGGAAATAGTTAATGAAATTATTAAAACTAGGAAACAATATCCGGCCTGGTCGAAGTATAAAATAAAGAGAATATTATCCAGACAGAATATCGTCGTTTCTGCCAGCACCATCGGCAGAGTATTAAAAAGAAAGGATCTGATTAGTAAGAAGATATCAGTGAAAAGAAACAGAGCTGCCAAGAATCCCAGAAAGAGGTTCCCCAAGGGATTAAGAATAGCTTTTGCTGGAGATATGGTGCAAGTGGATACCAAGCACGTTAATTTAATGGGCGGAAAAAGAATATATCAATTCACTGCCATAGACGTCTTAACCAAGAAAAGAGTATTGAGATATTATCCATCCTTGGCTTCTAAAAATGGCGCTGACTTCCTAAGATATTATCTGGCAAGGTTTGCATTTCAGACCAGAGCTATCCAAACAGACAATGGACCAGAATTCCTGAAACACTTTGACGTTTTATGCAAAGAACTGAATATTCCCCATTACTTCATCTATCCCAGAACTCCCAAGCAGAACACCTACGTTGAAGTTTCTCATTTAGCTGACAAGAATGAATTTTATCTGCAAGGAAACATCGGCTGCGACATCAAATCAATGCAAAAAAGATTGGAGGAGTGGGAATATGTCTGGAATCATGTCAGACCCCACGAGGCGCTTAATTATCTGACTCCAGATGAATACTTGGACAGGCTACAATTTATTCCATTATCAACTCAAAAAGTCATCGTATTACAAACTTAATGGTGGCGGATATCTATCTGAACCTAGACACGATCACCTTCGTCCCGCTATGCGGGACTCGGTACTAGTCGATGACTTTCTGTCATCTCCACCTTCGTCCCGCTATGCGGGACTCGGTATTTGATTTTAATGAATTTTTATAGTATATTTAAAAAGTAATCTGCGCTCGTAGTTCAATGGATAGAATGCAAGGTTGCGGACCTTGAGATTGCAGGTTCGAGTCCTGCCGAGCGCACACAGGTTCGTCCTGTCATACGACAGGACGCCCCGTCGAATGACGGGGCGAGTCCTGCCGAGCGCACATGCAATTATCAACCCCCATAGAACAAATAACGCGGGTTGGCCCAATTTACCAAAAACGGCTTAAAAAACTTGGTATTAAAACAGTCGGAGATCTCCTTTTACACCTTCCTCATAGATATGAGGATTTTTCAAATATATCTCCTATCGCTAAAGTAAAAATTAATGAAACCTGCTGTTTGCAAGGAAAAATCCTTGAGATAAAAACAATCAGAACCTTTAGAAAAAGAATGTCTATAACAGAAGCTGTTATCACAGACGCCACAGGAGCCGTTAAAGCCGTTTGGTTCAACCAGCCCTATTTAGTCAATGTTTTAAAGCCAAAAGACAATATTTGCCTTGTCGGCAAGATTGTTTCTGACAAATACGGCCTCTGCTTATCAAATCCGGCGTATGAAAAGCTAGGCGAAGGAGAATTAACCCATACGGGCAGAATAATTTCTATTTACCCCGAAACCAGCGGACTTTCATCAAGATGGCTAAGGTACGTCATAAAACAGGTTTTAATAAACTCTTTAAATGAAACAAAAGAAATACTGCCAGACAAAGTTATAAAAGAACATCGTCTTTTGCCTTTAAAAAATGCTTTGTGGCAAGTTCATTTCCCGGACTCCATGAGCCTGGCTCAAAAAGCCAGAGAAAGATTTTCTTTCGAGGGGCTGTTTGTTTTATCTTTATGGATTCTAATGGAAAGAAATAAAATCTCCAGCAAAAAGGCGTTTGCCGTTCCTTTAAATCTGGCTCTTGTCCAAAGATTCGTTAAGTCCCTGCCTTTTAAGCTGACCGATGCCCAAAAAAAAGCCACCTGGCAGATATTAAAAGACATAGAAAAACCAAGGCCCATGAACCGCCTTTTGGAAGGAGACGTGGGCTCTGGAAAAACAGTGGTGGCCACCATAGCCGCCTTGAACTTAATGAGAGCCGGCTATCAAACAGTTATTATGGCTCCAACAGAAATTCTGGCCAAACAGCATTTTAAAACGGTCAGCAAGCTTTTAGAAGGATTCAAGCTTGATGTTGGTCTTTTAACCGGCAAGGAAGATAAGTTTGTTTCAAAAAAGCTGAATAACGACACCATAGAAATTTCAAGGAAGAAACTTCTTGAAAAAGCCCTGCATAACGAAATAAACATCTTAATAGGCACTCATGCTTTAATCCAAGACCAGGTCAAGTTTGAAAAACTCGGTTTAGTTATACTGGATGAACAGCACAGGTTCGGAGTAGAACAAAGAGCCAAACTGACCAAACAAGAAACCCTTCCTCATTTGTTATCAATGACAGCCACGCCTATCCCCCGCACCTTGGCTTTAACTATTTACGGAGACCTTGATCTTTCTTTAATTAAAGAGCTTCCTAAGGGAAGAAAAAAAGTAATAACTAAGGTTGTCCCGCCGATCGACAGAAATAAAACTTACTCTTTCATAAAAAAAGAAGTCAGAAAAGGCAGGCAGGTCTTTGTTATCTGTCCAAGGATTGAGGCAAAGAGGTCCGACCTTGACGGAAAAAAGGTCGGACCTCAAAGCTGGTCAGAAGTAAAAGCCGTCAAAGAAGAATACGAAAAGCTTTCAAAAAAGGTATTTCCTGACCTTAGGGTAGGCATACTGCACGGTAAACTGGCCATGAAAGAAAAAGAAAGAACTATGAGGGATTTTCACAATAAAAAAACAGACATTCTTGTTTCAACGTCGGTGGTTGAAGTCGGAGTAGATATACCCAATGCCAGCGTTATGCTGATAGAAGGAGCTGAAAGGTTCGGCTTAGCCCAGCTCCATCAATTCAGAGGAAGGGTGGGCAGGAGCAAATACCAATCCTATTGTTTTTTATTCACCGACTCTCCTTCCAGGAAAACCAATCAAAGATTAAAAGCTCTAATCACCTGCGATAATGGATTTGAATTAGCAGAAAAAGACTTGCAAATAAGAGGGCCCGGTGATTTTTCCGGCCAAAGACAATGGGGCATTCCTGATATTGCCATGGCTTCTTTAAAAGACATGTCCCTTATTGAGAAAACAAGAACGGCCGCCAAACAATTACTTGAAGAAGATCCAAAGCTTAAAAAATACCCTGCTCTTCAAGATAAGTTGAAGGTATTTCAAGAAAGAATACATTTAGAATAAGTTTTAAGCGTTGTGTTTTATCTCAATCACATCTCCGTCGCAAACAGCATATTCTTTGCCTTCAGTCCTGATTAACCCTTTTTCTTTTGCTTTAACAAATCCTCCAACTTCAATCAGTTTGGCCCAGTTAATAACTTCGGCTTTAATAAAGCTAGATTCAAAGTCGCTATGAATGGCTCCGCCGGCTTGAGGCGCTTTAGCTCCCTTTTTAAGCGTCCAAGCCCTTGTTTCGTCTTCTCCGGTAGTTAAAAAGGTTATTAAATCAAGAATTTCATACGCCTTTTTAATCAGCTCGTCGAGCTCTGACTTTTGAGGCAATCCCAAAGATTCTCTTTCTTCTTGAGTTAAATTAATTGCTTCAAACTCGTTCATAACGTCAATAATTAAAAAAGGCCAGTTATTTTTCTCAAACTTAGTAATTATTTCTTCATCAACCTCTTCATCCTTCCCGTTTAAAAGATAAAGTCTTGGCTTAACGGTTAAAAGCTGGTAATTATTCAGAATCTTTTTTTCTTCGTCAACAAAAACCTGCTCGCTTAAAACCTTACCCTCTTCCAACAGCTCTTTTGTCTTTTTTAAAAGATTTGATTCTTTAACAGCTTCTTTTTTATTGGCCCTGACATCGCTTTCAATTTCATTTAATCTTTTACTGACGGTTTCTAAATCTTTAAGTATCAGCTCTGTATCAAGTATTTCTTTTTCGTCCAAAGGATTAATTTGGGCCTGAGTGGCTACAATGTCTTCCTTTTTAAAAGCGCGCAAGACATAAACTATGGCATCGGTTTCCCTAATGTTAGCCAAGAATTTATTGCCCAAGCCCTCGCCCTTATTGGCTCCCTTAACCAATCCGGCAATATCAAAAAACTCAATGGTTGTATAAATCTTCTTTTTTGATTTGGTTAATTCAGCCAGCTTTTCCACTCTTTCATCAGGCACGGCCACCACGCCCACGTTGGGATCTATGGTGCAAAAAGGATAATTGGCTTTATCAACTTGTTTTTTGGTTAATGTTTCAAATAGCGTTGATTTGCCGACGTTGGGCAAACCCACTATTCCTATTGAAAGTGGCATAATGTTATCCTAACAAAAATTTTAATCATTGGCGACTATGAAAAATAAAAACTATCGACAAAAACTGTTTGCCCGAGGACTTGCAGAATTATTAATTTTATATTAAAGTATCCCTATTCTATCTCTGGGCAGAGAGATATAAAAACAGAACATTAAAAACATAGTCGATGGTCTAGAAAGGCCTAGACGATTGGAGAAAAAATGACTATAAATGAACAACTAACGCAAACCAGTCTATTAGAAATGGCAAGTCGGCTAGTGATCGTTCGAGCGTGGAGAAAGTGGGAAAAAGAAGGACCAATGTTGAAGATTGAATTAGTAACCCTACTAAAGAATGCTCCGCTAGTGCCTACTTCTTTAATCCACGTCTTTTACGCAGTGAATATTTTTGTAACACCCGACGAAGAATCTTGGTTTAATAAACCAACATGGCGCATAGAAAAACATTTTAAACCAGAAATAGAGCAAGTGGCTCAGAATATTCTGAATTCCTGGAAAGAGTATACTCCAGAACTTTGTACGGGTCTTTCAGCTTTTGCCTGTCGTATTAGAGATTCTATTCCTCATAAGGTCACACAAATACCTGTGGAACATCTCTCTCTTCTAATTAACTACGTTCGGCTTTATACGTTACTTGAGACTGATTCGGGAAAAAGAGAGATTGCTTTCCTGCTCCAACGATTCAATGGATTTATCCAAAATAGGATAGCCAAATGGGATCATTTTGGAGAAATGATGTCTAGCTCTTAATCCCAACTCACCTCATCAATAAAAGACTCTGCTGCTGCCCCGGTAGAGTCTTTTTTATTTCCTACAAACTAAAAACCCGAGAGAAATTCTCGAGTAAGATTCTGCGGTCCCACGGGGAGTCGAAGAGTTGCCCGAAGGCCACAAGGGGGCGGGGTTCTCACCACAATGAGACCACAAATAAATTTTTACATCTCTTAAGAGATGTAAAATTCACTGCGGTCCCACGGGGAGTCGAACCCCGGTTGCCACATTGAAAGCGTGGCGTCCTAACCATTAGACGATGGGACCTCGCCTGTATTTTACCCTAAATTTGAAAAAAGACAAGGAAAAAGCTAAGATAGGGACGAAGAGGATTCATCCTCTTCTTAACCTTCGTCCCGCTCCGCGGGACTCGGCGTATGGTTATTTTAGCTATTGAAACAAGTTGCGACGACACGGCCGTCGCTATTTTAGAAAAAAAAGGCAAGCAACTCAAGATTTTATCCAATATTGTCTCCTCTCAAGTAAAACTCCATGCAAAACATGGAGGAATTTGGCCTTTTCTGGCTAAAAGAGAGCATCAAAAGAATCTGCCGGTTATTTTTAAAAGAGCGATGAAAATGGCTAAAAACCCGAAGATAGACGCTATGGCCGTGACAGAAGGACCAGGGCTTGAGCCTTGTTTATGGGTTGGCATTAACTTTGCCAAAGACTTGGCCAAGAAGTTGAAAACTCCTTTAATGCCAATAAACCACATAGAAGGACATATTATGGCCAACTTTATTGAAAATGATTCAGCCTCCATCAAGTTTCCGGTTGTCTGTTTAATAGTATCTGGCGGACATACCCAGTTAATATTAATGAAAGACTGGCTTAAATATAAAAAGATAGGCGAAACCAGAGATGATGCGGCCGGAGAATGCTTTGATAAAACAGCCAGAATACTTGGACTGGGATATCCAGGAGGACCGGCCATCTCAAAAATGGCCAAACACAATAAAGCAAAAATAACACTGCCCCGGCCCATGATAAACCAAGATAATTACGACTTTAGTTTTTCCGGCTTAAAAACAGCCGTGCTTTACAATTATAAAAGCCAAGCAAAGAAATCAAAAACATACATAGAAAGCATGTGCTTTGAAATACAACAATCCATTATAGATGTTCTGTTGAAAAAAACAATCAAAGCGGCCAGACATTACAAAGCAAAAACAATCTTGCTTGGCGGAGGCGTGGTGGCGAATAAAGAATTAAGAAAGCAGTTCAAATTAAAGCTTAAAGCAATCATGCCAAAACCCAGCTTTTGCACAGATAATGCGGCCATGATAGGAACCGCTGCTTTTTTACATAAGAAAACAAAGAGAAAAATTGAAGCCAAAGCCAATTTAGAGCTATAATACAATAATGGAACTCCAAGGAGATTACGAACCAAAAAAAGTTGAAGAAAGCATCTATAAGCTTTGGTTGGAAGCTGGATTTTTTAATCCTGACAATCTTCCCGGCAAAAGAACCAAATCTTACTCCATAGTCTTGCCTCCTCCGAATGTTACCGGCGAACTTCATATGGGCCACGCCTTAAACGCTGTTATCCAAGACATTCTAATAAGACAAAAGAGGATGCAGGGATTTAAAACGCTGTGGCTGCCGGGCACCGACCATGCTGGCATAGCCACTCAGAATGTAGTTGAAAAAAAGCTGAGGAAAGAAGGAAAAACAAGGTTTGACCTGGGCAAAGATAAATTTATCGAAGAGGTTTGGGAATGGAAAGAAAAATACGGGAATATAATTCTAGAACAGCTAAAAAGAATGGGAGCATCATGCGATTGGTCAAGAACAAGGTTTACTATGGATGATCAATATGCTAAGGCCGTTGAAACAGCTTTCCTCCACTACCATAAGAAAGGATGGATTTACCAAGGCAAAAGAGTGGTTAACTGGTGCACAAGATGCTTAACCTCTTTATCAGACCTTGAACTTGAATATAAAGAAGAAAAATCATATCTCTGGTATTTACGCTATCCTTTAAAAAAAGGAGGGCATATTATTGTGGCTACAACCAGACCAGAAACAATGCTCGGAGATACGGCGGTGGCTGTCAATCCAAAAGACAAAAGATATAAAAACTTTATCGGCAAAAAAGTAATCCTACCGTTAGTCAATCAAGAAATACCGATTATTGCTGATATATTGATTGATAAGAATTTTGGCACCGGAGCAGTCAAGGTGACTCCGGCTCATGATTTAACTGACTATGAAATTAGCCAAAAAAACGGTCTTAAAATAATAGAGGCAATAGATGAAAGAGGGATGATGACAAAAAACGTCCCTCTCCCCTATCAAAACTTAAAGGTTCATGAAGCAAGAGACAAAGTCGTTGAGGACTTAAAGAAACTGAATCTTTTAGAGAAAATAGAAGATTACAGTCATCAAGTTCCAAAATGCTATAGATGCCAAACAACCGTAGAATTAATTCCTTCTTTACAATGGTTCTTGAGAATGGACATTTTAGCCAAAGAAGCGATAAAAGCGGTCAAAAGCGGCCAAGTGAAGTTTGTTCCTAAAAGATGGGAAAAGGTATATTTTGACTGGCTGAAGAATGTTAAAGACTGGTGCATCTCAAGGCAGCTTTGGTGGGGACATAAAATACCGCTTAAAGAAACGAATGATGTTTTAGATACCTGGTTTTCAGCCGCTCTCTGGCCCTTTGCCGCCATGGGCTGGCCAGATAAGACCAAGGACTTGAACGCTTTCTATCCGGGCAATGTTCTTTCAACTGACAGAGGAATTATTAATCTTTGGGTGGCCAGGATGATTTTTTCCGGTCTGGAATTTATGAAAAAGCCGCCATTCCAAAATGTTTACATTCATGCAACCGTTATGACAAAGGAAGGCAAAAGAATGTCAAAATCCCTGGGCACGGGCATTGACCCCATCGGCCTTATCGATAAATACGGGGCTGATGCCGTCAGATTTGGCATTGCCTATCAAATTACCGAAGGGCAAGACATGAAATTTATTGAAGACAATATTATTATGGGGAAAAAATTCTGCAATAAGCTCTGGAACGCCAGCAAGTTTGTCCTTATGCGGATTAATGAAAAACAAGCTTCTTATAAAATTAAAACGGCGGCTGATAAAAAGATACTGGCTGACTTAAATAAAATAATAAAATCCGTTGATAAAGACCTGGGAGCATTTCGTTTCGGCAAAGCAGCCCACAATCTTTATGATTTCTTTTGGCATGATTTCTGCGACAAATATATTGAAAGCTCTAAAAACCAGCCGGATGAAAATACTAAACAAATTTTGCTGCACGTTTTAACAAGTTCTCTGAAACTGCTTCATCCTTTCATCCCTTTCATTACCGAAGAGATTTATCAAAAACTGCCAAATAAAAAGACCTGCCTAATAGTTGAAAACTGGCCCAGACCTAAATAGCTATGCTGAATTATCTCATCTTAATTTTATTCGGACTGGCTCCCAGCATCATCTGGCTTCTTTTCTTTTTGAGAAAAGACAGCCATCCCGAATCCAATAGCATGGTTCTGAAGATATTCTTCTTCGGCATGCTGGCGGCCATACCGGCGGCCTTATTGGAGCTTGGTTTTTACGATATCATCAAAAACCTGCCGCTTCCTTCATATTTAATCCACTTTTTATATGTTTTCGTCGGCATAGCTTTCATAGAAGAAATCTTCAAATATCTGGTAGTTAAAAAACAAGTATTAAGAGACCCGGAATGCGACGAACCGGTTGATATAATGCTTTATATGATTATTGCGGCTCTTGGATTTGCCGCTTTAGAAAACGTGCTGGTATTTCTTCCTTTAAACAACGGCTTTCAGCTTTTAGAAACAGCTATTGTTGGAATGTTCCGATTTGTCGGAGCAACATTCTTGCATGCTTTAGGCTCGGGCCTCATCGGCTATTATCTTGCTTTATCCTTTTTACAAGCGAAAAACCGGTTTAAAGTGGTCGCTAAAGGAATTATCCTGGCCACGCTCTTGCATGGTTTGTATGATTTCTCTATAATTAACATTGAGGGAGCGCTTAAGTTCGTAATTCCCGTAATAATCTTAACGGGCTTGGCGATATTTATCTCCCTGGGATTTAAAAAGGTCAAAAAATTAAAAAGCGTTTGCTTGCCTCGCCGACAGGCGGGTAAACCTAAAAAAATATAACATGTCTTTTTTTACTAAATTAAAAGGAGGTATAGGGATTGAAGAAGAAAAGGAAGAGCCTAGGAAAGCCACTGTCAAAAAGAAAGTAAAAGTTGAAATTGAGAAAAAACCAAAGAAAGAAGAACAGCCAAAACCCGACCCTGAAGATTTAGTGCAACAAGAAGAAGGCCAGCTGGCCATTGATGTTTATGAGACCGATGATGACATTGTTGTTCAATCGGCCATCGGAGGAATAAAAGCCGAGGATCTGGATATCTCCGTTGAAAACGATCTTTTAACCATTAGCGGCAGCCGAGAAAACAAAATTGAAAAAGAAGGCAAAAAATACTTCTACCAGGAATGCTACTGGGGCTCTTTTATGAGAAAAGTAATACTACCCCAAGAGGTTGACGCTGTAAAAGCCAATGCTTCAGTAAAAGACGGCATCTTAACCCTATCAATACCAAAGCTCCACCGGAAAACAAGAAGGAAAATCTCAGTCAAGCAGGAAATTTAAAAAAATAAAAAAACAAACTAAAAATGATTGAGGTCCGACCTCAATCATTTTTGTTGTGGGCAGGGTGGGATTTGAACCCACAACCCTTTCGGGATACGGTTCTAAGCCGTAAGCGTATTCCAGTTCCGCCACCTGCCCCAATGTCTGCCAGCTTGCCCCGTACCAAGCTTTGCTCTGGTGCGGGGTTCCGCCACCTGGGCGCTACTAAAGACTGGCGACCTTAAGTTGCCAGTCTCAATAATCCGTTATCTTAACAATCTTTCGGAAATTTATTAAGAGTGCGGCCTAATAAGATTTTTGACTACTGTGTCCCACTAATAAGAACTCTAACTATTGATACTAATCCTTTCGCTCCAAATCCTACAGCTAATCCTATTAAGGCGTTTGTCAACATTTTTCTGGCGCTTGTCACCTTCTCAGAGCTCCCTCCAGCTGTTACAAATAAATAACCGGATACCACCAAGAAAATTGTCGCTAAAGCTAATAACCCGAAAAAAACCCAATTTGCCGCCTCATCCATAAATTTAACAAAACTATCAAGACTCGTAAAGCGCGATGGTGGTATTATCTCGCTCGGGTTTACCGCTAAAGAAACTATGGGTATTACTAATAAACCTATTAAAACTAATGCTGCTAATTTTTTCATTTTTGTTTGTTTTTTAATTTTTAACAACTCGACCTTTATTAATTATTTCAAATATTCTGTGTTCCTAATACTGACTGCAAAACCTTAATCAACCCGGCCGCCGATAAAACAACCGCAAATCCAATGGCTGTATAAAGCGCTATTTGCCTCGCTTTCACTATCTTTGTCGGCTCGCCGGCTGAAGTGACAAACATAACTCCTGAAATCACAAACATTATTGTAGCTAACGGTATGCTGACCTGAAGAGCGAAGACAATAATAGCATTAACCAAATCAACGAAATTATCGTATTTCAACGGATTTTGAAGGGTAAATACTCCTGCGCTGTATCCTCCGGGAGAAGGCGTTGTTCCTCCTGGAGGTGGACTACCAGAAACTGCTTCCTTTATAAAGAACATTCTTATTTCACTCCATTCGCTCCACTTGTGATTCTTACTATCTTTAAGTCTAACGTACCACCAGAAATATGTCCCTTTAGGGGATTCTTCTAATGTTAATTTGTTATTTTCTGTTACAAAGTTATTTAAGGAAAATGTGGCCTCATTCAACGCCAATATGTCTGAACTTCCGGTACGTTCTATATTTTTTACCTCGTTACCAAAATGATCTTCAATAATTAAATTATATATTGCATTCTCTACCCCCCATATCGAACTCCAAACAAATGTAGCCGAAGAAGTATCTAAATATTCTCTATAATTATATGGATTCTGTAAAACCGGGGGAGAAACCTCTTCCCCTTGTCCAGAAGTTATTGGAG
>JAUYKD010000023.1 GCA_030700195.1 Candidatus Nealsoniibacteriota bacterium
TAGTGATAAGAATAATTATAATCCAAATTTTAGAAAATGCTTGGTTCATATTATTTTATTCTACCACAAAACCGTCTTCTTGATGATAATTTGTGGACTATTCTTAAATTAACTCGGACCCTCCTTCGTTAAAACTACGGACGGGCAAAGCGTTTTTCGCCCCTCGCGGAGTTTACCCCGTATAGAGCTTTGCTCTTGTTCGGGGCTCGGGGCGGCGCAAAAATCCAAAAAATTTGACGCTTCGCCGCGTTCTTTGACAATTTCAAGTTTTTCCCTGCCTGCCGGCAGGCAGGTTTGGCAATAAATTATAAAAAAGAAGGAAATGAGTTCATGGCTATTTCTTTGTTTGAGCAATGAATTCTTCGCAAGTAAAATCAATACCGCTGATAACAACTGTCTTCTCAAATATACCATCTCCATCATCGTCGATAAGAAGCGTAGCTCCTTCTTTTGCCTGCGTTAATGTCTTCCAATTAATCTTATATCGATGAGTGGCCCCGCGGGAAATAGGAATATTAATAGCCCTAAAAGTAATTTCTTCCCCTTCTTGCACGGAAGATTTTGTCAATTGATAATTTCCTTCTTTTAGGGCAAATAATTCGTATTCGTAATAATCTTGAGGGAAATAAATAGTTACATCACCACCTATGTAGGTTGATCTTGAAATTTCCTGCTTGACCGCTCCGTTGACTAAACCCGTAACATATCCCTCTGAATCATAAACTCTAAATTCATATTCGCCCTTCTTGTATTCACAGCTAATCGTTGGACCAGCTGTTTTGCCTTCAATAAATCTAAAAGTAGAAAGCATTTGGTTAAAGACTTTGCGTAAATTTTCTGCCTCCTGGTTAGTTATTTTACCAGCTTCTTCATAATTATAACTGTCGTCAACGATTTCCATAAAACCGTCAACATGAGGGTTTTCAATATAAATGCTGTGAAAGGTCGCCCTATAGTAAAATCCTTTTACTTCTTTTACTGGTATATTGTTAACGAATACTTCTTTAATATCTCGGGAATTGAAAGATTCTAAATGTTGGCTTAAATCTTCGTGCCGGGCACTTATCCTAAAAGGTCCAAACAATAACCCTGTTTGAGCCTTGAACCCCTGGGGGACAAAATCTACCACACTGACAATAGATGATTCGGCGAGAAAAATTTCCCAATCTTTTGGATATTTTACTTCAAATCCATGTTCTTCATTCCGATAAGTTTGCCAATCAGCGGTTTCGCCTTTAACTTCCTCTTCCGGCACACCAAAATACTGCCAAGCGAAAAATCCTCCACCAATTAAAATTATTAAGACGACTACTGTAATTAAAACTTTAATAGATTTTTTCATATTTATTTCAAAAATTTAAAAGTAGAAAACATCTGGTTAAAAATCTCTGATTTGTATTCTTTATTACTAATCACAATTAAATTTCCATCTGAATTCTTCAGATAACCACAGGTTTGAGAAACGTCTTCTTGATTTTTTCCTTTTACTATTAGTATATCTACATTATTAATAGAATTTAGGTTAAAAACTTCTGGTTGAAACCCCCAACGAATATCACAGGGTCCAAACAAATAAAGATATTCTTTATCTTGGTAATTTTCCTCCAGAATATCTTTTGCATATTTATGGAATATCTCAACTCTATCCACTTCATTGTTGCCATCAAAGAAAATAATTGTATCGTATGAGGGCTGTACTGTTCCAGAAATCTGCTCTCCTCTATCTATCGTATATTGAACAGAATTTGGTCCCTCGGAGGAAAACGTAAATTCTGAAGGATATTTTATCTCAAAGCCATATTCGTCATTTTTGTAAGTTTGCCAATCGGCGGTTTCATTACTAGTTTTAGTGACCCCACCGTAAACATTGTAAATACACACTTCACCAATTTTATTTTCTTTTTCGTCAAAACCCACAGCACAGAGTTCTGCTATTAATCTTTCGATTGGCAATGATGCAACTTCCCAACTTTCTTTGCCCCAGCTATCTTTTATCTTTGAAGCCATTCCGATCAATCCTCCTTCAGGAGACGTATAAATTCCCGTACCCCCTCCTCGCTGGTAAAGTTCAACTTTGTCTAAATTTTTACCAATTATTATTGCCTTCGCATCTTCTTGGTAAACGATGCCTTGCTCTGTCTTTTGTGATGGTATAATTTCTAAACTTTTAATTTGCGATATCCTAAAATACTGCCAAGTGAAAAATCCTCCAGCGATAAAAATGGTAAGAATAATGAGAATCCAAATTTTAGAGAAAGCTTGGTTCATATTATTTTATTCTACCACAAAACCATCTTCTTGGTGATAATTTGTGGGCTATTCTTAAATTAACTCGAACGTTTTTCGCCGCGTTCTTCGATGAACTAAAGCTCATCTTTACCCTTCGTTGACGCTCGTGTCTTTGACAATTTCAAGTTTTTCTTTGGCGGCAAATTATAGTTCTATCTATTTTACAACGCTGAAATAATTATTACTTTCAGCTTGAGCTGTACCAGCTGGAGGAGCTTTATCGAGGTCTCCGATAATAACTATTATATAGGTGGAAGCCAAAGATTGATCGGATGGAATTTTCCAAGAATAACTCCCCCCTGAGGCTGTCGTGGTTGCTATCAACCAGGAATTATTAAAAGTTCCGTCTGGATTCATTAATTCTAAATTAATTCCCACTTCGTCAACCCCTTCAAATGTCCAAATAATATCATGTGTTTCTCCAATCACCCATTCCTCTCCTCCGTTTGGAGAAATTACTTTAATGTATGGCTTTTCTGCTTCTAAAAACCTAAAAGTAGAAAGCATTTGATTAAAAATCAGAAGAAAATTATCTTTATATTTTGAATCAATCCTTCCCTCTATTTGATACATTCTTTTTCCATGTTGAACATATGTCACGTCATATAATGTAGGCCCGGCGGAGGAAGAAAATATAAACTGGTACTTTTCAGCTTGAATATTGTCTAAATTAACGGTTGTTTCTTGAAATTTACTAATTCTTGAGTTTGTTTGATAGTTTTCTTTTTCGTAATTAATAAAATCTTGAAGCGATTTAAAGTTGGATTCTTCTGTAAATTTTGTCCATGATTTTATGTTAATTTCTGGAACTAAACCACTATATTCATTAAACCAACGACCATTTAATAAAATGATAGTAGTGCAAGCATCTGTAAAATTAGCAAAAATAGGTTCGCCAAATTGTTCTAAAAACTTCTCATAACATTCATCCTTGTAAGTGCTGAAATAAGCTTCAGGGGGGTATTTTATAGAAAATCCTACCCTTGGGCTTTGTAGGGTTTCCCAATTGACAGTTCCTCTTTTTATAACTTCCTTTATTTCCCTTAGCTCTTTTGTCATCTCTCCGGGTAGTCTAAAATACTGCCACCAAGTAAAAAATCCTCCCATAATAACGACAATAATAATTATAACCCAAATTTTAGGGAAAGATTGATTGTTCATATACTCTGGTGGTGTGAAGTATTATTGCTATTTCTCTCATATAATGAATAAACCAAGAAAGTGTGCCGCCTTCTATTTTTGCTAATATTTTCAAAGATGAAGGCTCATAAATATCTATTCCTGCTTTCGTTTTAGATTTCAAATCAGAAAGCTCTTCAATAAAAATTTGCGACTTTTGGATTTTTGATGCAAATGAAAATCGCAGAAAATCTAAAGCAGGAAATAATAATACAACCATTAATAAAAATAATATTAAAGATTTTTTCCAACCAATTAAAAAACGTTTCTTTGTTATAAAATAAAATGTAAAAAATAAAATAATACCGAAAGCTAAGAACTCTAAAATTTTGAGATAAAAATAAATTCTGGGGTAAGTATGTAAACTGAATGTCTCTGAGAAAATTGAATAAAATAAGGTAGCACAAAATTCATACAATAAAATAGCTTTCAGCACTGTTAAAAATTTAATTGTTTTATTAAATAATCTTATTAAAAAATAAAGGATCGGTGTCCCTATAAATAAGGCCAAAAGAAGTGTAATTGTTTCTAAAGATATTAAGTATGGATATTGCATATTTTGTTTAATATCATGAAAAATTTTCTTTTACAAAATGTGTTCGAGCCGATATTTTTCCGGTTCTTTGGCAGTTTTTGAAGAACGCGGAGCGTTATACTTCGGGGACAATTTCAAGTTTTTCTTTGGCGGCAAATTATTCTAGAAATCTAAAAGTAGAGAGTATCTGGCTGAAATTTTTTTCTGCGGAAAGATAGTTTTCTGGATTATATCTCAGTAAGAAAAAAACGCGTCTAGGAAAAGGATTTTCGCTATCCACTTCAGCTTGCCATTGATAATTATTCTGAATAAATCCCACGTCTTTCTTTAACGTCTTAGTGGCTTGTTTTCCTGATATTTCTACTAATTCGCATTCTGGAGGACAACAAAATGCCCTAAGACCTGAAACTCCTTCACAATCATAGGAAAGACCTCGTTCATAAGAAACAATAAGTTGAGCCCCAGATTCAATAATTTCTTCTTCTTGCCCCATGCTCTCTACTAATCGTTTTTCTATCTTCCCTGGACCTTCAAATATTGTCTTCAAGAAACCTCTTTCTTCCCATAAATCTTGCTCTTCGGTTACTGCCCAGGTTGAGGGATGTTTTATCTCAAATCCATATTCTTTGTTCTGGTATGTTTTCCAATTATTGATCTCGTCTTTTACTTCTTCTGGCATTTTCCAATACTGCCAAGCAAAAAATCCTCCAGCGATAACAATGATGACAATAACTATTATCCAAATTTTAGAGAAAGATTTATCCATAAATTCTATTTGGTAAGCTCTTCCACTTTTTTATGGTATATAAACGGGGTATGATTCGGTAATATCATTGCCGAAATCATCAACGATTTGATTAACTTTCAAGCTTGCCTCCCTGAAAAAAAGGGCGCTCCGAGGAACAAATTCATAATAAATATGGGCTTGATTGATGAGGTTCTGAGTCGGAGAATAAAACGCATATACTTCGATCAATTGATTATTTTCAATTGCAAATTCCGCACTATAGGCCCTTTTATCTAAAATTTTAATGTATTTATCTTCTTCCAATTGAAAAACCCCAAGAGATTTTGATTCTCCTTGGTAGTTATACACAATGATTATTTCTTTTTCTCCATCACCTGTTACATCAGTATGCTTAACCTCGATGCTTTCGGAGGCATAACTTTCTCTAAAACAATGCCCGAATTCACTTTGCTGGTCATCCCAAATTAACCTGTAATTGAAGCTGGTTTCGCCCTTATTTTCTAAAAGAGTCTGATGAAGCTTTGGATTCTCTTCAGCAAAATTTGTTATAGAAGAACAAGTATAATCAGTGAATTTTAAATTTTCTCTTTGAGAAAACTCAGTTTTTTCTGCTCCTGCTGGTATTAAAATTCCTTGTTCTTTCTCTGAAAGTTTTTGATACTGAAAAAGGGCAAATAATGAAAGCGATACGATAATTATAACCAGCCAAATATTGACAAAGATGCTAATTTTTTTAGCTATTTTACTTCTCGGAATATATTTATATATCAACAATAAAATCAAAAACCCAATAGAGCCAAGAAATCCAATGAAATTAAGCCCCATTTCGACTCCCTCCTTTAATAGAAAGATTAATCTGTAAATAACAAAAATGGAACCAATCCAAATAAAAAACGAAACTCTTCGCGGAGTCAGCACAACTGACCCCCATTTCGGTAATGGTTTTTCTTCTGGGATATTCTGGTTGTTCATATTAAATTTAACCTAATTTTTATTATGAAAAATTTTCTTTTACTTACAAAACCAAAAATTGATTTTTTCTTTCAATTCTCCGTTCAATTTGGCCGCCGAGCCGCGAAGCGGCGAAGCGGAAAGCTTGACTTATCCGAAGGTGTGGACCCGAGGGGACTCGAACCCCTAACCTCCAAGATGCCATCTTGGCGCTCCGCCATTGAGCTACGGGCCCGTGGTGCCCCAACCAGGAATCGGACCTGGATCACCACGTTAGGAGTGTGGTGCTCTATCCATTGAGCTACAGGGGCTAAACTTATGTAAATATTAACAAATATTTTGCTTATTGACAATGGCGTGGTAAAATATATCAATATGGAAAAATACGCCAGAACATCATCTATCCCAAAAATTATTAAAAAGGTTTTACCGGCCATAGTCAGCATTACTATTTCAAAACTCCTGCCTGTTTTTGAAGCGCCTTTTGTTCCCCCATCCTCTCTCCCAAACCACGACAAACACTTTATGATTCCTAAGGGTAAAAAGAAAATAAAAACCGGGGGAGGCTCGGGCTTTATCGTTGATTCTTCGGGCATTATCATCACCAACCGCCATGTGGTCAGCGACTTGGAGGCGGACTATATTGTCGTGACCAACGCAGAGGAAAATTACGAAGCTAAAGTTCTGGTCAGAGACCCCATCCACGACATAGCTATTTTAAAAATAGAAAAGAAAAATCTACCGACCATTGAACTGGGCGACTCTTCAAAACTTGAATTGGGACAGACCGCCATTGCCATAGGCAATGTTTTAGGAACGTTTAAAGACACTGTTTCCGTCGGCGTTGTTTCGGGCCTATCCAGAGAAATAAGCGCCGGTGATTCTCAATCTAAAAAAATAACCAAGCTAAGAGGGCTTATCCAAACAGATGCCGCTATTAATCCGGGCAATTCCGGAGGACCGTTAATAGACATGAAAGGCAAAGCAATCGGGGTTAATACGGCCATGGTTTTTTTGGCAGAAAACATCGGTTTTGCTTTGCCGATAAACAACGCTAAAAGAGACTTATCTGACCTTAAAAAATACGGCCGGCTTCGCCAGCCGTTTCTGGGAGTCAGATATATTCTGCTTGATAAAGAATTGAAAGAAAAATTCAATCTGCCGACTGACCGGGGAGCTTTGGTTATTTCTGAACCGATTCCTGAAGGAAAAGCCGTCGTTATGGGAAGCGCCGGAGAAAAAGCCGGCATAAAAGAAGGAGATGTTATTTTAGAGGTTCAAAATATTGAAGTTTGCAATAAAACACCGGTTGAAGACATTCTGCAAAAATGTAAAATAGGCCAAACCATCAACCTTAAAACATTAAGAAACGGCAAAGAAATACTCTGCAAAGCTATTCTTGAAGAAAGAAAATAAAAACCGCTGTCTTTACCAATGTCATTATAGAATTTGGGTGGCAATGAGTTCTACGAACTCATCTTGACCCTGCACTCGGCTTACGCCTCGTTTGGGTGAGTGAGGAGATTCGAACTCCCGCTAAGAGTTCCACAAACTCTCGTGCTGGCCACTACACTACACTCACCATGTGCCCTCGGGAGGACTCGAAGAATTGCCCCCGCCTGCTAACGCCTTGAGCGTAGCGATTGGCAGGCAGGCGAAGGCCTAAGGGATAGAAGATTCTCGCCACCCCAAAGACCACAAATAAATTTTGTTATCCCAAATGGGAGACAAAACTTATTGTGCCCTCGGGAGGACTCGAACCTCCACTCTTTTCCTTAGAAGGGAATCGCTTTATCCGGTTAAGCTACGAGGGCATTTTGACTCAAACATTATATCAAAAATAAGATTATTTGCCAAGAGCCTTCTTAATTTTATCTATTACCTCTTCTAAGCTGTAGTTTGCTTTAACCAAATAGGTCTTTGCCCCTAATTCTATGGCTTTCTCTATATCGCCCATTGATTCCAAATTGGTTAGAATAATCACCGGAATATCTTTAGTCGCCTCATTCGCTTTAAGCTGCTTTAAAACTTCGAACCCGTGGAGCTTAGGCAAAATAAGGTCAAGCAGAATTAAGTCCGGCTTTTCTTTTTTGGCAAGAGCAAGGCCGGCTTGCCCATCCAAGGCTTTTAACACTTCATATCCCTCCCCCTCTAAAACATCTCCTAAAGTCTTCTGAAGGGCTTTTTCGTCTTCAACTAATAATATTTTCTGTGGCATAAAAGTATTGCATTATTTAGTTGGTATAGTAAACCAAAACGTCGACCCTTTATTTTCTTCGGACTTAAAGCCGATTTTCCCTTTAGACATATTAATGATTGACTTGGCTATGTATAATCCAAGACCTGAACCGTGAGTTTCATATCGCAAGGCGTTGCTCGAACGAAAAAACTTCTGGAAAATATTCTTTTGGTCTTTTTTTGGAATACCGACTCCTTGGTCTTTCACCGAAAAAAGAACATCTCTTCCTCTTTTATCTATAACCACCGCTATTTTATTTTTCTCTTTGCTGTAACGGATGGCATTGTCTATAAAATTATCAACCACTAATCTTATTTGAGAAGGGTCTCCAAAAACGTCTGGCAACGGCTTTTTTGAAATTTCGAGCTTTATCTCAACGTTGGAAGAAACAGCGACGGGCGTAAACTGCTTAATGGATTCTTGAGTAATATTTTCCAGAGAAAATTTCTGATTTCTTAAAGGAAGCCTGCCCTGTTCAATCCGCGAAACCATTAATAAGGCGGAAACTAATTCTCCCATTCTTTTAGTGTTGTCTTCCAAAATATCCACGTATTCTACTTCCTTTTCTCCCAACTGACAGAGCTTGTCTGAAGATAAAGCCTCTAAGGCCCATTTTAAATTAGAAATGGGAGATCTTAATTGATGGGAAACAATGCTGACGAATTCTGATTTCAGCTTATTTGCTTCAGCCAACCCTTCCAAGGTTCTTGTTATGCTAAAGGTTATAATGAACAAAATAACGGTTAAAATAAAAACTATCAATAATACAATGGCTGGATCAGCTATATAGCGAGTTCCCAGGGCATAAGTTATAAGGGAGGTAGCCATAATAACCATTCCCATTATTAAAAAGAGAAACTGGGGACATTTCCAAAGGCCCAGATCATATCTTTTGCACGTAGCCTTAATATTAAGCTGACTCAATATTTTTTTAAAATCCATCAACTAAATTATATCATAAACCGAGCGAGACAAAAAGCCGAGCGAAGGTCAAGATGAGATTTATCTCATCGCCTTGAAGAACAAGTTCACCCCGTTAGCAATCTGCTCCTGATTTACTTGGCGCAGTGCGTGCATCGAATAGGTGCTTCCCTGGTGGGGCGAAGCGCTGCGCCCATGAAAGGATGTGGCTATTCGCCACTCGCGCTTCGCAATTGTTTTGAATAGCAGATTGCTAACGGGGTAAAAATGTGCTAAATTGATAAGTGTTTACGGGGTATGGTGTAATGGTAGCACGAGTCCTTTGGGAGGATTTAGTCTCGGTTCGAGTCCGAGTACCCCGACATCCAGCTTCCGCTGACTTGCGGGCTTTGCCCGCCGAAGCCAGCTTCAGCTGGCGAAGGCGGGTGTCGTATATTGGTATTACCTCAGCTTTCCAAGCTGATGAGAGGGGTTCGATTCCCCTCACCCGCTCAATAGTGTACTTTTGGAGTAAATCTCCCTCATTTCCCCTTTATTTAGGGCATTTTTGGCAGGTTCTAACCTGGCCTTATTCTTGGCGAAGGATTTATTTTGGTTTGAATTCATTTCTCCAGCAAAGATGGGAAACATATAATATGTTTAAACGTCGTTTTTGCCAACGCTCATTGCACGATCTTGCACAAACAAAAATCCACTAACGAAATAGTGGACTCTTGTTTGACAACTTTTTATTATTTATTTCTACCCTTACTATTCTTCGACCTTTCAAGATATTTTTACCGCCAAACTCTACGAATTCGGACAAACTCTATTGATTTCGCCTGTAAGCTATCATCTACCTCTACCTTTTCCGCCTTCCAAACAGTCCCGGTTTGCAAATCTCCTAAAATCCAAGAACCATCACTGCACATATAATTTATCCTTTTTTCGTTTATAACTCCCGTCGCGCCAGTTATAAATCTACAGGTAGTCCAGTCTTCAAGCTCGATTAGCCATCCTTGTCCTTCTTCTGCACCCATGTCTTCGGGCAATGGTTCGGTGAGTTTAAGCTGGAAACCCTTGTCTTTTGTTATTGGGTCGGAATCGCAAATAAGGTTATTTATTTTACTGATCACAAAACAAGGATCGTAAATACGATTCTCTACTACGCATCGCCAAGTACCTTTCCTGCCTGAAGTTAAAGCATTTATCCAGCACGACCCTTCTTGAATTTCTGAAGGAATTTCTGTCGGCACATATTTTATAACTTCAGTAGAAGTAAGGGTGCTATTTATAAACTTAAAAGTGGAAAGCATTTGGTTAATAACTAGTTTATCATCGTTTTTATCTGCAATAGATGAAATGGTCGTATAGCGACTTAAGCCTTGATCAATATAATAAAGTTCTGTCGTGCAGTTATTAAATGCCTCTTCAATTTTTAATGCACCGTGTCCTCCTATTATTGTCGAAATTAGTTTTGGTTTTATCGTCGGAGGCAATCCTCTCTCCGGATTTTCGATTTGGAAATTCACAAAATCTTCGAAGGTTTGCTGGCTATCGCGCAACTTACCAACTTGATAGAGCATAGAAGCTACGCCGGGCTGGCAGGGGCTCACCGATTCGTCCTCACGACCACCAATGCCGTTAGAAATATTAATCTGTATAAAACCTTTAGTTTGATCTGTCGATGTTTCTCCGTCGTTTAATATCCAAGAATTTGGGTACTGAAACTCGATACCGTACTTCTCATTTTTGTAAGTTTTCCAATCAGCGGTTTCATCTTTGACCTCTTCTTCCGGCGCTACAAAATACTGCCAAGCGAAAAATCCTCCAGTAATAATTGCAACGACTATAACAATAATCCAAATTTTAGAGAAAACTTGATTCATAAATTTATTTTAAAAACCTGAAAGTAGAAAGTATCTTATCTGTTATTGTTGTTTCTGCACTATTCTGAAGCCTCTCAAGCTGTCCACCGCTTGCTATAACATACACATAATTTCCCTTTGGTACAAATGTTATTCCACCTGAAGCATATTCCCAATCCTCAACCAATATTTGGGTTGCTACTCCCCCTACGGTTACATCTTTTAATTTTTTGTGAGTTTCATAATAAGTTAGCGGTTTCCCTAAAACCCATTTATCGGGATAAGTTGTCGATTTTCCTAAAATCCATTCTTCGGCAGTCTGGTCGCCCTTAGGGACAACATCTATTACCATTGGATAAATCGAGGTAGTGCCCACTCCCGCTATTTCGTAAGTATAATTCCACAACGTTGAGGAAAGATAAATACTGCCGGTGTGTGCAGGCCCGACTATTGTCCATTCCTTTGGATATTTCACTTCGTATCCATATTCCTCATTTTTATAAGTCTGCCAATCGGCGGTTTCTTCTGCTTCAATAAACCCAAAGGTAGAAAGCATTTGATTATAAACCTCGAGTTCGTCTTGCGGTATCGGCGCCGCAAGCTTCTCATTTATCGAAATATCAAATAATACATTGTGGTCGGGTGATTGAAACACCGTATCGATAGAATTAAAATGTGTCCCCTGACTTTCAAATTGAACAGATTCCGATACTAAACCCGGTTTTGGAGTAGTACATAAAGTATTGCCGCTTGGTAATGGCTTACAGAGATAACTATTAATCGCTTCGGTTGGGGTAAGGCTTGTTGGCCATAATTTAATCAGAATGTCAGAATAATCTAAATAGATAGGGTTAGAAAATTTTATCAACGTTTGTCCTAAAGCATCTGCTCCAGGAAATTCGGCTACGGATAGAAATGAAGGATATTTAATCTCGAAATCCCACAATCCGTTCTTATAGGTATTCCAATTAGTGGTTTTATCTGAGACTGCTTCTTCTTTTGGCCCCAAATACTGCCAAGCAAAAAATCCGGCAGTAGCAACAACAAGAAGAATAAGGATTAATCTTATGGTTTGAGTTGTGTTCATATTGTATTTTAATTAGTTTTATTCATCATAACATCCTTTTTCTATTTTATAAAGTCACCAACCCCCACTCCATTGTTTTATTTTAGTCCTTAGACTGCCTTTTGTAAAACATCCTGTTCCCCAGGGCTTGATTAAAAATTGGAGAAAATGATTTTTAAACAAGGTTATATGTTGCCATATCGCAAATATAAAAAACTGCGCTTCCTGTGGAAGCGTACCTAAGAAACAATTTTTAGCCGATTTTTTTTATTAACGATGTGAATGTAGTGAACGTTCTGGAAGAGGGGGTTATAGACGAGGTTCTAACCAGAATGGGGATTATACCAATGAAGAGCACTTTCTGCTCTCTTACGCTGTCTAGAAGCTCTCTGGAGCCCTTGAAAATAAGCTACCAGGATGATACCATTTCAAATATAGTGTAATCGGTTAGTGTTTGAAAAGAGGTTCTAACCTGGTCTACTAACCTGCTCCAAATAGAAAAAATGACAAAGGTTTATCCTCTGTCATTTTTTCTTTAGATAGTTTTAATTATTTTACAGCTTCTTTCAATACTTTGCCCGCCTTGAACACCGGCGCTTTTTTAGCCGGTATTTTGATTTTTTCGCCTGTTTTTGGATTTCTGCCTTCCCTTTCCTTTCTTTGAGATACTTTAAACTTTCCAAAGCCGGTTAAAACAACATCTTCACCCCTGGATAATGACTTGGTTATTTCATCCAAAAGCACGGTCAAACATTCCCCCGCCTGTCTCTTGGATAGACCGGTTTTTCTGACGATTGATTGTGTTAGTTCTTCTTTTTGCATATTATTTGGCGTATTCAATTACTCTGCTTTCTCTAATGACGTTTACTTTTATTTCTCCGGGGTAATGAAGGTCTTCTTCAATCCTTCTGGCAATGTCCTTGGCTATTTTATGAGCAGCTAAATCATCTATCTCTTCCGGTTTTACAATAACCCTGATTTCCCGGCCAGCCTGAATGGCGTAAGCTTTTTCCACTCCGCTGAAAGATGTGGCTATAGCCTCAAGCTCTCCTAATCTCTTAAGATAGTTTTCTAAAGTATCTTTCCTTGCTCCGGGCCTGGCTCCTGAAATTTGGTCCGCGGCCTGCACTAAAACCGCTTCCAAGCTTTCGGCCGTATACTCTTCGTGATGAGATTTCATAGCTGAAATCACTTCTTTGCCCTGATTGAATTTCTCCAATATCTTTATGCCTATATCAACGTGTGAACCCTCAATCTGATGGTCAACCGCTTTGCCGATGTCGTGCAAAAGACCGGCTTTCTTGGCCAAAGTCACATTGGCCCCGAGTTCTGCGGCCAAAGCTCCGGCTAAATGACTGACTTCAATTGAATGCAATAAAACGTTCTGGCCATAACTTGTTCTGAATTTTAATCTTCCCAAAAGCTGAATAATTTTTGGGTCAAGTCCGATGACTCCGGTATCATAAACAGCTGTCTGCCCGGCTTCTTTTATCTGGGAAGATATTTCTTCCTGAGTTTTTTGCACTATCTCCTCAATCCTGGTGGGCTGAATTCTGCCGTCGTGAATAAGCTTCTCTAAAGTGATTTTAGCAATCTGTCTTCTTATCGGGTCAAACCCGGAAATAACCACGGCTTCGGGCGTTTCATCAACAATCACTTCAACCCCGGTCAGCTTTTCCAAAGTTTTTATGTTTCTTCCTTCTTTGCCGATAATCCTGCCTTTAATATCGTCGTTAGGCAAACTGACAGTGGTGGTGGTCATTTCCTGGGCCTGGGAAAGAGCGAATTTCTGGATAGCCAAAGCAATCATTTCTTTGGCCCGGCTATTAATCTTGTCCTGACCCTCTCCTTCCAGCTTTCTCATCTTCTGTAAAATCTCGAGCTCAAATTCTTTTTCGCAATTTGATAAAAGGTTCTTTTTAGCTTCTTCCTTGGAAAATCCGGCTACTTTTTCAAGACCTATTATCGCCTCCTGCCTCAATTTTTCCAGGTCATCTTTAACCTCTTTGAGCTTTTCCGCTTTTTGCTGAAAATCTTTTTCTTTTTTCTCGTAATCAAAAACCTTCTGCTCAAGCATATCTTCTCTCTTGAGTAAAATCTGTTCTGACTTTATCAGGTGGCTCCTCGTCTGGTCTATTTCTTGCTTACTCAAGCTTAAAAGAGCCGAAGCCTTTTCTTTGGCTTGAGATATTATTGCCTCTGACTCCTGCTTAGCTTGAGAAGCCTTTTCTTGAAGCTTTTGTTCTATAGTGCCTATTCTCTTCTTGGCTATGGATTGACGGGCTAAATAACCCAAAACCGAGCCGATGGCTAAAGAGAAAAAGGCCGCAATTAACGGAATTAGTAAACTCATATTTTATTTTGAAATTTTGGTCTGCCAACATATGTGTTTTAATGTTGAGAATTACAAAATCCAATGTTAATTATCACGATTTTAGTATATCAAACTTTTTCTAAATTGTAAAGCCCCGCACCACAGGGCGCCGTGGTGCGGGGCAGATTAACGACCATTGAAAGACATTATTCAAACAAACCTGCAACTGAAGCAAAAAGTTTTTTCAGCCAAATAATCGGAGGCGCTTCCTGGTATTCGGGCAAAGGAAGCTCGGCTGAAATAACATATTCATCCGAAGTGCAAAAAAGAAGTTCTTTGCCCACCGTAAGCATCATTATATTGGTGCTGCTGGCAAAGATAACGTGCGGCTCCGGAGTTTCAAAAGTTGTGCTGTCAACAAATTCTATTCCGCCTTCTATTAATGTCCAACTATAACTCCAGTCAACTTCAATATTGTCGGGAATTAAAATCACTACTTCGCCCTGACGCGGACTTAAAGGATTCCAGGAAAATCCGGAATAAGGATACGCCTCGCTCGGCGTTTGGAATTGAAATTGGTTTGAAGTAGCCCAATTATTGTTAGCGTCTCTAACGCTAACTTGCCAATGGTAGGATTTACGCCAATCAAGCCAATCATCATCCGGGAGCCAATCTCTTGGATTATCGTCATCCTGGTCAAGGTCGGTTAAGGTGTAAGATGTGGACGAGGACTGGGCAAAGTGGTTAAATTTTGGGTTTTGGAAACTGGCATCATCATCTATCTCAAATATATAAGCTGTTTGAGGGTCGTCTTCCGGATCAGTATAAACCCAAGAAAAAGTCGGCAGGCTTTTGCCGGCAAATACGCAATTATCCCAAACAGGATTAACTCCCGGGACTCGCGTCGGCGGATTGGGCGGCTGATTAAAAGCCAGAGAGGTTTCTGCCCCATAAGTTGCTCCACTGAAACTTATCCACCCGATAACCATATCACTCCAAGCATAACCGCTGAATTTACCGGTACTTTTATTTATTGAAATACCGTAATTACTTCCTCTTAATTTTATCCAGCCATCCCATCCTCCACCATAAGACAAGGCTCTAGCCCACCCGCCAACATTATAATTTCCAATGCCGTCGCAAGCTTGACCGGAACCGGGTAAATCCAAACAAGCTGAATAATTCGGGCTGACCGGATAGGGTCCGGCTGGCGCAAAATCAATCCAGCCGATGTTCTCTGACCAGGCATAACCCGAAAAACTGCCGTTAGAATTAATCATTACTCCGTAGTCAGCGCCCGTACCTATAGCCATGGTATTGGCACAACTAAAACTCACCCAGCCGATGTTCTCTGACCAAGCCCAACCGGAAACATTGCGAGACTGGCAAGGAGAAAGAGAAGCAGTAGTAAAATATTGTAAAGAATCACCCCCGGTACCTGCGCTATTTGTGCTATACGCTCTGTAAACATAATTTGTGCCGGGGTCTAAACCGCTAATATTCTTAGAGAATGCGCCCGTACCAAAAGAGCCTGAATCATAAGCGTATTGCCAACTAACAAGGTCTTCCTTTGTATAAGCAAAGCCACGTTCAGTGGAGTCCTCACCACCGGTATCCGTAATGTTACCATTTGCAGTGAAGGAATTGGTATCAATATTAGAGGCTGCTTGGGTAGTAACGGTGGGGACAAAGACTACTATATCTGCGACGCACCGCACCGAGAAGCCGTACGCCCGGTTACGGCTGTACATACTCGCAGCCGTGCTGTAGAAGTCCAGGTACCCGGCGTAGGTACCGGATACCGTGGAAGACCAGTAGCCCCCGCCGCTGCCCACACCGTAGAGCGACCCATTGCTGTAATCCCGGAAGCCGCCTGCCGTTAACTTCAAGGGGCTGGCATAAGCTCCATTATAATTATTGGAACTCCAGCTTAAGCGTTCTGTTTCCAATTCAGCTACAGTCGGTATTCTCCAGCCCGAAGGGCAAGGATTATTGATGCCTGAAACTCCTTGCCATAAATTGTTGTTCTGGGGCGACCGCCAGTCAAAAGGACTGCTCATGCCGTAAATAAAGTTGCTGTGGCCCGGAACATCTGTGCCAGAAAGGCCTGTTTGCGTCCCACTGGTGCGGGTTTGGTGCTGGTCGTCTAATCTTCCCCATTGGAAAAGGTCGCCGTAGGCGTTGGAGTCATTGAATGCCGTGGCAACTGCGGAGGCGCCAAGGTTCCTGTCCAACCAGCACTCGCCTTGGCTTTCCACTGTTCCATAAGTAACAGAACTGCCTTTGTAAATAAAGTTAACTGGATCGCCACAAACCGCCGCATCAACCAACTGGGCAAAACCAAAAATTATTGCCAATACCGGGAGAATTATTAAAAATAATATCTTTTTCATAATTTTAAAAATTTCTTTTCCGAATAAAATTCAAACTTCTTTTCAGTATAGAAATCAAAATCCAAAGAAACCGACGTAAATTTTATCCTCGTCTTCTTTTTCAAACAGGGCCTCAATAGAATATTTCTGGCCTTTTTTAAATTCCGAGAAAGTTTCTGGAAAAATATAGGTGGCTTTCTGAAACAATTTTGCTAAACCGCCAAACAGCGACGGATCAACTACAATCGGGGGCTCAATCTTTGACCTTTCAATGCTAACCGAGCCAGCTTTCGGGAAAAGACGGGTTGGAGGTTTGTCGCTGGTAAAACCAAAAATGATTTTATTATCTTCAAGTTTTTCGGTCTCGCCAAGATCTTTGACCACCAAAGAGTAAATCTGATATTCTTTCGGCCAGGAAATTTCTATTGAATCTATGTTTTTCTTTAAAGATATTTCCACTTCGCCGCTGTTACCTAAGGGCATATCGCTAATTTCTATTTTGCCCAGAGTAAATCCTTTCTGCGCCAAATAAGGAGAAAGAACATTTAAAGAAACATCCGCCCCGGAGCCGGCTGGCACAACTACTGGCGTTACTTTTTCTGTTCTGGTCCAAAGAAAATAGCCCAGAGCAAAAATAATAATCAAAATACCGACATTGTTAATGATAAGAATTTTTTGGGGTGTGTTCATATTTTTTGTTTAATATGCCATGTTAAACGCGTGAATTGTAAAAACAAATTAAAAAGGGCAGAAGAAATAAATAAGAAAAAATGCGGGAAATTTATAACTTTTCATGATGCTTCGCCTATTCTTTAATGCAGGTATACGCGCCCGTCCCGGATACCATTGGTCCTGCTTCCCCGCCATCCCCGACGATCTGGGAAGTGGTAACATTAACTATTTTGTAACCGGCGGGACAACTTATTATGGCGTAAGTGTTGCTAGGATCGTCACTCTCACTAGGCGTTGGAATAGTCGAGCACTCAAATGGAGCAATAATTGTCCCGTCAACGCATCTACCCCAATACCAAATATTGAAAGAAAAGACAGCAACTCTGCCAAGCCCATACCAGCCTCCCTGCTGAATTTGAACTATAGTTTTATCTTCCAACTTTCCGGCGTTAAGGTTGGTGGAAACCGAACCATCGCCCCAAATGTCCACTATGCCAATCGTTAAATCTCCTTCTTTAGTCTGATGAGTCGAACCAACATTAAGGGGCGTGTCTATATTCCCGCCCGGAGGCGACTGGCTGGGCTCTGTCCAGGCAACGGCGTAAAAAGCAATGACAAGAGAAATGACCAAAACTCCGAAAGTTAAAGCTATTATTTTAGGCGAAACTTGTTTTGCCATATATTGTTTTATTTATTAAGAAAAATAATAATTGCCTTTTTTCCCGAAACATTTTTATAAACTATTTGCAGCAAAAAAGATTAATCTGATAACAAAGCCCTATAACTCCAAATGTTGCGCTGCCGCCGTAGACTCCGTTGAAGGAAACAATTTTAGCATTTCCACCACCATAATTGTAAGATGCGGAATCGACGTTCATTTGAGCGGATACTGCCAATCTATCAGAAGGGCAAGAAAGAGTTACCTGGTTCCATATACTAAAAGAACAAAAACGGTCACTAATCATATAGCAACTGGACATTGCATGCTTTCCATCAACCATGTCAGCGTTTAAATTTGGGCTTACCGACCCGTCTCCCTTGATGGTGACGATTCCCACTCTTATATCCCCTCCCTGAACATCCAACTTTGCCCCTGGATTCGTCGTGCCAATGCCCACATCGCCGTTTACCACAATAAGGCCAATGGCAGCTCCGCCGGTGTTGAGAATCAAGCCGCCTTCTTTGGATTGGCCGGTCGGACCAATATTAAGGGGCGTTGCCACATTCCCGCCCGGAGGCGACTGGCTGGGCTCTGTCCAGGCAACGGCGTAAAAAGCAATAACAAGAGAAATGACCAAAACTCCGAAAGTCAGAGCGACTAATTTTGAAGAAACTTGTTTTTGCATAATTTAAAAAAGTTATTATTTGTTGCCTAATTTAATAATTCTTTGCCGATTATTTTGATCGCTGAATTTTTCCACCGCCCTAAGGTAAATAGGCAGTTCTTTTAGAATATTTTTCAGTTCGTTATAAATCTTTCTCTCGTCGATAACGTCGTATTCGTGGGCCAAACGATTTCTCAAACCGGCTAAACGAGCAAGGTGTTCGGCTAAATCGCGAGAAATAATTCCCAATTCGCCCAACATTCTAAAAGAAGAAAAATAATCCTCCGGAGGCGGACATCCATTTTCAATAATAAGATGGAAATTGATGTCTATCATCCGTCCGATAGTTCTTTCTAAATACCTCTCGGTTAGAGCTTCATAATCAAATTTTTTCTGGTACTCCTGCCAAGAAAGCGCAGAAATCGCTTTCAGCTTTTCTAAATCTCTAACAATTAAATTGATTTTTCTAAATATCAATTTTTTATCTACGACCATAAAAAAGTTATTTTAAGTATTGATGAATAGCGGCTTCTTCTAATTTAAAATATGGCAGGTAGTCTTGAAAATATTTGAATGCTTTTAGCCGAAGTTCGGTGAATGTTTTTTGATTGCCAAAAACAAGCAAAGTGTTATCGCAAATCTTTTTCAAAAGCAGGGGGTTCGCCTCATTTATGAAAACAAGGTCAATTTTTTTAACCGAAAACGCCTTGCTAAAATCAGAGATTAAAGACGAATACCTGTCCCAGTTATAATCTCTGTTTGTTTTCGGTAAAATCGCGATATCTAAATCGCTATTTGGATGAGTTTTGCTTTCAACCTGCGAACCAAAAAGCAAAATCAGCTCAAGCGAGTATTTCTTGGCTATTTTCCCGATTAAAAATTTTTTGTTAATATTTTTTCTCATCTATTTTATTATACCACAATTTGCGTGCGCCCCAATTTCATTTAATCTTAAATATCTAACTATTTATACTCCTCTATAATAACCACGCCGTTGGCGCCGTCTCCGCCCCTGCAAAAACCACTGGGATAGCTACCACCACCGCCGCCGCCATAGTTACCGCCCGTGCCGCCACTCCCCGGTGGAGGACACAGGTATGGAGGCGCACTGCCGCCCTTACCGCCGCCACCTAATATACTTGAGCCACC
>JAUYKD010000024.1 GCA_030700195.1 Candidatus Nealsoniibacteriota bacterium
AACTAAGATATCAACACTTCTTTTATTTTATCAAGTATCACAAACCCCTGTCAACCGCCCGATTGTGTATAATCCCAGTCTGGTCAAAACCTGGTTTTGACCAGCTGAAGTTATTTATTCGAGTTTTAAGTCTTCTAATATATTCTTAAAATCTTTTGCTGATATCGAATCATAAACAAATTTTTTATAATCTTCCGGCTTTGGGAAAAACTCGTTTAAAATATCTCTATCAATAATTAAAGAATTTCGTAATCCAATATAATCTAAATGGCTTGAAAAAAGATAACTGTCCAAAAACTTCATAGCCTCATTAAAATTTCTTAGAGCAGCCTCGAATCCTCCGGGGAACAATTCTAATACATTTAATGCTTGGATATAAACACACAAATGTTTTAAATAGACATCTTTATCCACTAATTTTGCTTTGTAAGGTCCTTGGAATATTCTTCCGACCTCATTATATTTAAGATTAAAATATTTTCCGTAACCAAGGCCAAGTTTATGCATAAATTTAGCAATACCACCCTCGCGAATTTCTTTCAATAATAGATGAAAATGATTTGGAACCAGACAATAACATAGAATTTTTACCAAAGGATCTCTTTCCGGCCAGTTCGGCGGCCAACCCATCTCAAATACCGATTCTTTTTGGTCAAAAACTGTTTGGTCAAAACCAGGTTTTGACCGACTAAGAACTCGAAAAAGATGCGCAGAAGTATGCGAATCGTTAAAAAATCTCAAAGCTTGCATAAAACGCCATTTATCTTTAGTATCACGCACTATATCTTCTTTTCTATTGCCCCTATTATAAACATGGATATAATTACCTTCTGTAAATTTCTCTTTGCGCATATATTTATTATATCATATATTATTTCAATCATTTCAGCTGGTCAAAACCTGGTTTTGACCACAAACAAAAAACCAGCCAAATGGCTGATTACTTGTCTTAAATAAATCTTTTAAAAAAACACTTACTTAAGATATCGAGTAGAAAGGTTGAAAACGTTTCAACCTTTCTACTCTCTTCTTTACGGTTTATGTGTTTCTATCCGGTCTCATCCTTATTGCGGTTACTGCGATATTGATAAAGTACCACGCCCAGCCCCAAGTATGGGAAAACGTTTTAACAAGGTCTTTTATTTCCCTGTTCCCTTGGCGTTCCTTTATCATTTTATTATATAGGTCCCAGGAAACAGCCTTCCCAGAACTTAATAACTCTTCGAGAATCGCCACTTGACAGATTTTCAGAGCCATAGCCTTTTCTATTGATTGAGGCTGCCAATGTGGATGTTCACGGCGGCACTCTTCTATTCTCTTCTTTTTTTCTTCGAGCATATCTTGGATATCTCTCGTATTTTTTGGTAGTAATAATTCTGGACTTTTTGGTGTTGTCATTTAACACCTCCTTCTTTTAAAAATTTAGAAACAAGAGAAAAGCCTTAGAGTATATTGGCAAGAATTCTTCTCTTTTTCTATAACCTAATAATAGCATATTATCCTATTTTTGTCAATAACCGATGAAAGCGCGGATTTTATCAACCGGCACAACTGAAACCCGGCCATTTTCCTTGACAACGCTCAAACCAACCACTCTGCCCTCAATATTAAATATGGGACTGCCGGCCATATTCTGCGTTTCATAAATATTGGTCTGAATTAAGCCGTCCTCTAAAATAGAGATAATCCCCTGATTAACCCTAATTTGCGGAGGAAGTAAAAAACTTTCGCTGGTGGTAGAGGCAATAAAGTCGGCTCCGACCAGAAAAATTGGCTCGGCCAGCTTTATTTTTTCCATTTCAGCGAAGCCGCGCGTCTTTAAAGAGCCCCTTTCAACTTTAACCAGAGCCAAATCGTTCTTAAAATCCCTTTTTAAAATCTGGTAAGCCGGCCACTTGCCGTCAACAAAGAAATAAAAATCCGAGTCTTGAGGAACCAAACTGGCCAAAGTAACGATTAAACCGTCGGAAGTAACAATAAGGCCCGACCCCTCTAAGATTTCCCCTTGTTTTGTTTTAGTTTTAACGCCGACAACCGCTTGAACAACGCTTTGGACAGACTCTCTTAAAGCGATGTTCTCCTGGACATAAAGAGTTGTTTCTTTTTTCTCGGTGACGTAAACCGGACTTTGCTCCAAATTATATTTATGAAAAAGCGGCCTTTCAACAAAGTAAGGCCACAAGATCTGTTCGGCGCAAATGCCCCCGACCGCGCCTACAGCAAAAATCGCTAAGATTTTGAGGATGTTTTTTGCCATTCCTTTTTAAACACTAAATCTTCGGCCGTCCTAAAAACGATCTGGTCGTTTTCGCCATCAACGACGATTTGGTCATTTTTCCCAAGCTCTTGAGAAACAATTTTCGAAGCCAAAGGATCAAGAACTAATTTTTGAATAACCCTTTTTAATGGCCTGGCTCCCAAATTTATATCAAATCCCTTTTTCACCAGCACCTCTTTAGCGAATTCGGTTATTTTAACTTCAATCTTCTTGTTGTTTAATCTAACTATGACTTTATTAAGCTCTAAGTCCACTATCTGCTTAATATTCTCCTTGCTCAAATAATTGAAAATAATTATTTCATCTATCCTATTAAGAAGTTCCGGCCGGAAGTTTTCTCTGAGCGCTTCCATAACTTTTTCCTTTAAATCAGCCGCGCCGCCATCTTCTTTATCTCCCAAAAACCCAAGAGAGCCTATTTTAGCAATATGCTCTGAACCAATATTGGAGGTCATAATTAAAATTGAGTTTTTAAAAGAAACAACCCTGCCCTTAGCGTCAGTTAAACGACCGTCTTCCAAAATCTGC
Source organism: Candidatus Nealsoniibacteriota bacterium (assembly GCA_030700195.1). Classification (GTDB taxonomy): domain Bacteria; phylum Patescibacteriota; class Minisyncoccia; order Minisyncoccales; family MHMH01; genus JAUYKD01. The sequence goes on from JAUYKD010000024.1 coordinate 2,807, forward strand.
AAAAGAATATTGAAAACTTCGGGATGGGCTTTTTCGATTTCATCCAATAAAATGACGGCATAAGGCCGACGGCGAATCTTTTCAGTTAACTGGCCGCCCTCTTCATAGCCCACATAGCCGGGCGGGCTGCCGATCATTTTGCTGACCGTGTGTTTTTCCATATATTCTGACATATCAAGCCTGATTAAAGCTGATTCATCGTTAAATAAAAACCCAGCCAAGGCTCTGGCCGTTTCGGTTTTACCTACGCCCGTGGGCCCTAAAAACATGAAAGAACCCATAGGCCTCTGCTCTTCGGCAATGCCGGCCCTGGACCGCCTAATAGCCCTGGAAACAGCGGAAATGGCTTCTTCCTGGCCAATAACCCGTTTAGCAATAATCTCTTCCATTCTTTCCAGCTTCTTGGCCTCTTCTTCAATCAAACGCGTAACCGGAATGCCGGTCCAACGGGAAACCACTTGCGCCACCTCTTCCTCGCCCACTTCCTCTTTGAGAATGCGGTGTTTTTTCTGAAAGCGGACCAATATTTTCTCTTTTTTTTGAATTTCTTTTAAAAGTTCAGGGATTTTCCCGTATTTAATCTCGGCCACCTTTTGCAAATCGCCCTCACGCTGTGCCACTTCAATTTGAAAAGTCAGGCAGTCTATTTCTTTTCTCATGACTCTTACAGCCTGAATTAAGTCTTTTTCGGTTTTCCATTTTAACTCAATATCTTTAGTTTTTTCTTTTAAGTCGGCCAAAGACCGGTTGATGACGGCTGTTTTCTTTGTAGAGAGCGTGCTTTTTTCGTTTTTTAAAGATTGTTTCTCGATCTCCAGTTTTTGAATTTCCTGTTTAAGCTGGTCAAGGTCTGAGGGCTCTGATTCAATTTCCAGCCTCAAGGCTGAAGCTGCTTCGTCCATCAAATCCACCGCCTTGTCGGGCAAAAATCTATCGCTGATGTAACGGGCAGCCAATTCCGCCGCCGCGACCAAGGCCGCGTCTTTTATTTTGACGCCGTGGTGAACTTCGTATTTTTCTTTAATGCCCCTTAAAATGGCCAGCGTATCTTCAATGGATGGCTCGGCCACATAAATCGGCTGAAACCTTCT
>JAUYKD010000027.1 GCA_030700195.1 Candidatus Nealsoniibacteriota bacterium
AAATGCCCGCTTTGCCAAGTTTCAGAAGAAAGCATTAATATTTTAAAAAGCAAAGGCCAGGAAAAAGGCCGTCTTAATAAAAAAGAACGGAAAAATAGTTTTCTGCGCAAATTATTTAAAAAACATGCAAACAATAATTAAGAATCAAATAAAAGCAATAAAAAAAGTCTTTAGAGATCCGATATTTTCAATTTTAGCAGCAGCCATAGGCTTTAATTTTCTGGCCCTGGATTATTTTATCTTTTCCCGGACTACCACCTTGGAAGTATTTTTCCTGTCCAACAGCCCTTTTTATAATTGGACTTCAATTGTTTTAAGCTTGCTGACCGCTTTTCTTTTCGGCATCGCCTTGGCTATGGTAATTTTTATCCTGAAAAGAAAATTAGAGAATACCGGAACTTCGACCGGCAGCAGTATTTTTGGCGGAACTTTTGGCGTTATCGCCAGCGGTTGTCCTGTTTGCGGCGCCTGGCTTTTGCCGGTTTTAGGCATTGCCGGGTCCTTGACGGCTTTTCCTTTTCAGGGGCTGGAAATTAAAATTATCGCTGTTTTTCTTCTCGGGTTTTCTATTTTTCAATCGTCAAAGTCCGTTCTTGGGATTTGCCAGCCGGCGTCAAAAAAGAGAAACTTTATGTTTTCGTTGGCCTTTATCTTGGTTTTAATTTCCTTGATTTATGCTCTGCCAAAACTGCCTCAAGAATATAAGTTTAATTTTTCCGGGCAGAACATTGCCAAGACCGCGCTTCTTTCCGCTCAAACAGGAAAATCCGGCGGTTCCGATTTAGACGCGGCTTCCTTGATCAGTCAGATTAATCCGGAAGAGGGTTATACTATTAAAGCTAAATATGAGAACATCGGCTTCAATCTCTTGGAAGCGGGAGTGATTGATTTTGAGAAATTCAAAAGCATCTATGACAGGGCCGGCGCGCCGTTGACCGCCGACCAATTAAAAATTTTCAGCCAGGAGGGTTTTAATCAAGAGATTACTATCGATTCTGACAACGCTTATTTTTTACTCAACTTTTTCTGGGCCTTGGGGCTGGCCAATAAAAATCCCATTCTTGAAGAAGGCGAGATAACCAAATACGGAGAAAGCCAAATAGATTCTTTTGCTTCCACCGGCGGCTGGACGATCGGTACAAAACCGGTCATGGAGGTCTATTCCAACTCAACAATCATTAAATTGAATGACGAAGAACAGGGAAAAGTTGAAGAGGTAGCCGGCAACGCTTATCGCCCCTGCTGTGGCAATTCTACCGCTTTTCCCGACTGCAATCACGGGATGGCTCTTCTGGGAGTTTTGGAACTTTTGGCGGCCAACGACGCTTCGCTTGACCAGATGTACGAAGCGGCAAAATACTTTAACGCTTTCTGGTTTCCTCAACAGTATTTTGATCTGGCTGTCTATTTTAAGGTGACCGACGGTTTAGACTTCATAGATATTGACAGTAAAACAATCGTAGGAAAGGATTATTCTTCCGGTTTAGGCTGGAGTAAAACTAAAAGATGGCTGACTGACAATAACATAATTGAAAAACCGCCTTCCGGCGGAGGCGGCTGCGGAGTATAATAATTAATCATTAATAATTTTATGAAACTGGTAATTTTCGTTGTTTTGGGGTCATTGTTGATATTAGCCGGCCTTATTTACGGCTTGCCTTATTTAACTCAGGAAGGAAGTTCAGGCAGGCCGGGCAAGATAGAAATCAGTCCTTTAGAGTATGACTTTGGCACGGTTTCCATGGGCGACAGCCACGTTAAATATACTTATGAAATCAGCAATGTCGGGCAAGGCGATTTGAAGATTGACAGCATTTGGACTTCTTGCATGTGCACTACCGCCCGTTTGAGGGTGGGCGACAAAGAAAGTCCTGAATTTGGCATGCATACTAATTCAATGTTATGGTCTCAAAAAATTCCTCCGGGGGAAAAGGGATATTTGGATGTAACTTTTGACCAGGCCTTGCATGGAGAAGAAGGCATCGGACAAATCGTCAGGGCTATTTATATTTCTAATAACGATCCGCAAACCCCTAAAACTCAAGTGATGCTGTTTGGCACCGTTGTTAAATAATATGAATGAATGGATTAAAGAAGTTCAAAATAGGATAAAGAGGATTCCCATTTCCAGCGGCCGTTCCAACAAGCTGGGCAAAATCAGCTTTGATGATTTAGTTTTTGTTCCGGCCCAGTTAAACAAAAGGCCGGTTGACTATTTCAGAGAAAAAATTGACTCAACTACAATTATCGGCCAAAACAGCCAAAAGCCGATTAAGCTTGAAACGCCCATTTTGATCGGAGCCATGTCTTTTGGCGCTTTAAGCAAAGAAGCTAAAATTGCTCTGGCTAAGGCCTCAACAATAGCCGGCACCATTGAAAATACCGGGGAAGGAGGCATGTTGGCTCAAGAGAGGGAGTTTTCTAAATATTTGATAGTTCAGTACAGCACGGCCAGGTTCGGCATTACCGAGGACGTCCTCGGCAAAGCCGATGCCGTAGAAATAAAAATCGGCCAGGGAGCCAAGCCGGGCCAAGGCGGACTTTTGCCCAAAGAAAAAGTCACTGCCGAGATTGCTGAAATCAGAAAAATTAATAAAAATCAGGACGTTCATTCTCCGCCATACCATCCTGACATTAAAAATACGGAAGACCTTAAAGAAAAAGTAAAGTGGCTGAGAGAGCTTACGGGAGGCAAGCCGATTATCATTAAAATGGGAGCAGGGGATATTGAAAACGATATTAAACTGGCAGTTAAGGCAAATCCGGACGTCATTGCTTTGGACGGCCTAGAGGGCGGTACCGGGGCGGCTCCGGAAATAATGCTGGATGAAGTCGGTATCCCTGTTTTAGCCGCTTTAGCCAGAGCCAGGAAAATTCTGGACAAGTTGAAAGCTCCCCAAGAACTCTGGATAGGGGGCGGATTGAACAAGGGAGGAGAGTTTGCCAAGGCCTTGGCTTTGGGAGCAGATGCTGTTTTTGTCTCTTTTGCTATGATGGTGGCTATGGGCTGCACTTATTGCAGATTGTGCCATCTTGGCAAATGTCCCAAAGGAATTACCACACAAGATCCGGAACTGATTAAAAAATTAGACACTCAAACAGCTCCGCAAAACATCGCCAATTATATTAAAAACTGCACCGAAGAGATTAAAATGGTGGCCGGAGCAGTCGGTAAAAACAATATCCATCATTTAAACAAAGAAGACTTAAGGGCCTTAAATAAAGAAATAGCCGAGCTGACAGGAGTAAAATTCATCGGCCAAGAATAATGGGCGCATAGAATAATGCTTGTTTTAACTGACGAAAACTTTAAAAAAGAGATTGAAGGCGCTGAAAAACCGATTTTGGTTGATTTTTGGTCAGCTAACTGTTCACCTTGCCTTATGCTTTCTCCTATTTTAGAAAAGTTGGCTGAAGAATATAAAGATAAAGTAATTTTTGCCAAGCTTAATGTGGACCAATCTCCCATGGCTGCCAGCCAATACGAAATAGACAGAATTCCGATTGTTTTGCTGTTTAAGGAAGGCAAGTTGATAAGCGGTTTTATGGGACTTCAGCCAGAAGAAGTAATAAAGGGATGGCTTGAAGAAAAACTTAAATAAACAAAAACATGACAGATATTGAGCAGGCAATTGAAAAATACGAAAAATACGCTCAAGAAAACGGCTTAAGCCTAAACCAGAATAGAAAAATAGTTGAAAGCGTGGTTAAGGGTCTTTTAGAAAATGAAAAAAAGCACGGCAAGAGATTTTGTCCCTGTCGAAGAATCACCGGTACTTCCGAAGATTTGCAAAAAGTCTGCCCCTGTTTTTGGCATCTTAAAGAGATAGAAAAAGACGGACATTGTTATTGCCGGCTGTTTGTAAAATAAAATATAAGTATTGCAAATGCATAACACAATATTACCGCCAAACCCGATAGAGGAATTAGAAAGAAATAAGGCCTTAGCCGAGCGTCAATTATTGAGTAAAAAAGAACGGCGGCTTTTGAAGCATCAGCAAAAAGAAAAAGAACAGTTTAAGCATTATCGCCGGAAAAAACTCAAAAAACTTTTGTGGTTAATTGTCGGAATTTTAATTTTAGGAGGAGCGATTTTTGGAGGAAGTCGATTTTTAACTACTAAGTTGACTGCATCGGAATCAGCGATTATCGCCAAGCAGGGGATTCATTGGCATGCTGATTTAAGTATTAAAATTTTGGGCGAATTTCAAGATATTCCGGCCGGCATCGGTCTTGAAAAACTTCCTCATAAATCAATACATACTCATGATCGCGACGGTGTTATCCATATGGAATTCTCGGGTTTGGTAAAAGAAAGTGATTTGCGATTGGGACGTTTTTTTGAAATTTGGGGCAGGGAATTCAATCAAGATTGTATTTTAAATAAATGTTCGGGGATAGGGGGAAAAGTAAAAATGATGGTTAACGGAGAGGAAAGCCTTCAATTTGAAAATTATGTTATGCAAGACAGCGATAAAATTGGAATAATTTTTGAGTAATATTCAAAAGGTCGATTAGATAATTAACATTAAAATTTGGCGAAGAGGAAATATCCTCTTCTTCGCCTTCGCTTCCATAAATGGAAGTTCGGCTTATGAATAAAACAATTTTAATTTTGATTATTGCGGCGTTGACCGGAATCGGAGGATATTTTATTTTACAGGGAGGCAGTCAGCAGGCTACGGAGGAAAATACTTCAGTATCAGAGGGGAGGACAACAGTTGTCGCTAAAGAGTTTACTATTGAAGGAAGCGAATATAGTTTTAATCCCGATTCTATTAGCGTTAACGCCGGAGAACAAGTAAGGGTAATTTTTAAGAATGTGGGCGGCGCTGTGCATAATTTCGTAATTCAAGATTTGGGCATTGGCACTGGAACGATTGGCCCCGGCCAGACAGACACCGTTGAATTTACGGCTCCGATTGCGGGAGCCTACGTTTTTATCTGTTCAGTGCCCGGCCATGCCATCTCCGGAATGTCGGGTGATTTATTGGTAGAATAAATATGTCTATTCCAACTTTAATTCTAGGCCAAGATTTGCTTTTTTGGATAGCTGTTTTGTTAACAGCGGTCTTTTTTCTGGATTTAGCCACTTGCTGGTGGTATAACAGTTTGAATTGGGGACCGCTGAAGAAGTTTCGGGATAAATTAGTAAAGTATCACAAATATACCAGAATTTCATTGATTTTTCTTATTGTCATTCATCTTGTTCTTCATATTTTATTTCAGGTCTGCGGAATTATTTTCTAATTGAAAGCCGTGTGGATAGTTTTTATTTGCATTCATCTTTTAATTTTGTTATTATAAATATACCCCTACCAAAGGGGGAGGATAATGAAAAATACTAAAAAAGAAACCTTAAGAAGACTGAAGATTATTGAGGGCCATCTTAAGAAAGTGATTAAAATGGTTGATGAAGATAAATACTGCATTGATGTTTTACAACAGTCTTTGGCGGTCCAGAATGCTTTAAAGGGAGCCGATAGTTTAATTTTAGACCAGCATCTTCGAAAATGCGTGGTAGAAGCAATGAAAAAAGGAAATAGTAAGAAAGAAAAAAGCATTAAAGAACTGCTTAGGGTTTTTCAACTTTCTAAAAAATAAAGGTCGGAAACAGAAATAACCAAACCTTAATAATATGAGTCAAACATTCTGGAAATTTTGGGCCTGGATTTCAATCGCCTGCGGCTTGGGAGCCTATGGTATGGGCTGGTATGACCTTTTAACTAAGACCGAAGCGTGGGGGATACCGGCGTTATTTTTATTTTTTGATGCCATAGCTGCTGCGATGTTTGGAGTTTTCTTTTTAATTTACGCCGCCCATTGGGGTAAAAAAATAAAAGGAGAATAATGGAACAACAGCTTATTAAGATTGGGGGCGGGGGCGTTGCCTCTCTTTCTTGCGCCATCAATTTAAGATTGGCCGGATTCGATGTTTTGATTTATGAAAAGAATCAAGATGCGGGTTGGCATCGCCATAATGACTGGCAAGGTTTGGAAAATTGGACTAATGATGAAGATGTTTTAGAGTTCTTAAGAAGGATTAATATTAAAGTTAATTTTCCCAATCATCCTTGTTTTGAAGCAATCGGACTTGACGCGGATTTAAACCGGTATCCAGTTAAATCTCAAAAACCCTTGTTCTATTTAATTAAGCGGGGATTGGGACTTAACTCTTTTGACCAATATTTAAAGAAGCAGGCCGAAGAGATTGGCGTTCAGTTTGAATTTAACAAATCTGTTAAGCCGGAAGAAGCAGAGATTATCGGCACCGGACGCAGAAACGCAGAAAAATTTTTTGGCATGGCTTTAGGCATTACTTTCGAGACCGATCTTCCTAACACAGTTCTTTGTCTTTTAGATAATAATATCGCGCCCCAAGCTTACGCTTATTTGATAGTAGTTAATAATCAGGCCACTTTAGCCGCCTGTTTTATTACTCTTAAAAAACACTTAAAAGCCGGTCGTCAGCATCTGGAAGAAGCAATTAAACAGTTTCAGAAAGTGGCTGGATTTTCTATTCAAAATCCTCGATACTTTAGCGGTTCCGCCAATCTTGGTTTTATAAAAGATAAAAGCAGGATTTATATTGGAGAAGCCGGCGGCCTCCAAGACGGGTTTTTGGGATTTGGCATGAGATACGCATTGCTATCAGGATATTTAGCGGCTCAATCCATCGTAAAATCAAGTAATTATCAGGCGGCGGCCAAAATCTACTGGCAGACAGTTGAAAAGGAGATTTATCCCATAATTAGAACTTCGATTGTCAATAGATTTATCTATGAATTTTTTACTAATAAAACTTACAAATGGCTGCTGGGAAAAATAAGCAAAAAAACAGATATACGTAAGTTCGTTCAAAAACAATATCAGCCGGCATTTTATAAAAACCTTCTTTTTCCCATCATTAAATTAAAATCCAGAAAATATTTGATTCATTAAATGGGTAAAATTGATAAGAAAAGTATGTCTGAAATTAGTATTGTGCTAAATAAGACAGACTTCTAACGGGGTGGATATAATCAAAGCATCCGGCGAAAAAGAAAAATTTAATAAAGAGAAACTTCATAATTCTCTTAAGAGGGCTGGCGCCGAGCCCGGTTTGGCGCAAAAAATATCTCAAGAAGTGGCAAGGAGCGTTCATCCGGGCGCTGATACGGGGAAAATTTTTAATCAAACCTTCCGTTCTCTGCAAAAAGCAAGCCCGATTTTAGCCGCCAAATATAATCTTAAACGAGCAATAATGGAGTTGGGACCGACCGGCTTTCCCTTTGAAAAATATATCGCTGAAATATTGAAAGAGTACGGCTATAATGTTCGAGTGGGGCAGCAGGTTCAAGGGCACTGCGTCAGCCATGAAGTTGATATTATTGCCCGAAAAGAGAATAAGCATTTTATGATTGAGTGCAAATATCATAACAGCCGAGGCAATCGTTCGGATGTCAAAGTGGCTATGTACACCTATGCCAGGTTTCTTGATGTGAAAAAGTTTTTTCATCAAGCTTGGCTGATCACCAACACTAAATGCACCAGCCAGGCCGTTCGCTACGCTCGCTGCGTTGGTTTAAAAATTATCAGCTGGCGCTATCCTAAAAATGAGAGTTTGGAATATCTTATTGAGAAGAAAGGACTTTATCCTATTACTATTTTGCCCTCTCTTAACAGGTATGCTAGAGAAAGACTGGCCGAAAGCAAAATTATGCTGGCCAGAGACTTATTAAAATATTCGGTCAATGATTTGGCCAGATTAACCGGTCTGCGGTCAAACGCCGTTAAAAATCTTCAAAAAGAAGCCAAAGAATTATGCGGGTGTTAACAGGGCAAAGGCCACGAAAACGATAAGTAATTAATAAAAATTTATGAAAAAAGAAGTTTTCAAAATTCAAGGCATGCATTGCGCTTCTTGCGTAAAAACAATTGAGAAAGCTCTTTCTAAATTGTCCGGAGTAAGCTTGGTCCAGGTAAATTTTGCTTCAGAAAAAGTTTTAATTGAATATGATGAAAATAAGATAAAGCCGGCTGATTTTGCCAAAGCGGTTTCAGATGTCGGTTATAAAATTATAATTCCGGAAGGAGAACCCTCCTTGGCTAAAATTACGGAAGGTAAAGAATCAGACAAAAAGCAGTTTACTTCTTTTAAGGTAGTTGGCATGGATTCGCCCCATTGCGCCATGATTGTTGAAAAGGCCATTAAAACCCTGCCGGGGATTGAGAAGGTTGAAGTTAACTATAATAACGCTCGAGTTAAAGCTTTATTTGATTCGGGCAAAACCAATCCAGACCAAATCAAGAAAGTGGTTGAAGATTCTGGATACGAAGCCATCTTAGAAACTTCGGAAGTCCAGGATATTTTAGAAAAAGAAAAGACTGAAAGAGAAAAAGAACTCAAAGAATTAAAGAAAAAGGTTTTGGTGGGAGGAATTCTTTCGGTAATAATCTTTTTGGGCAGTTTTCCCCGGTGGTTTCCGTTTATGCCCGAAATACTGCAGAATTTCTTTGTTCTGTTTTTATTGACAACGCCGGTTCAGTTTTGGGTTGGTTCGCGATTTTATCGGGGGCTGGTAGTTCTCTTTAAATATCGGGCAGCCGATATGAACACCTTGATTGCCGTTGGAACGCTATCTGCTTATATTTACAGTTCGGCGGTAACCTTTTTCCCAGGTTTTTTTATCAAAGGAGGAATTTTACCGGCAATTTATTTTGACACTTCAGCCATCATTATTATTTTAATTCTATTGGGCAGATATTTTGAAATGCTCGCCAAGGGCCGGGCTTCAGAAGCCATTAAAAAGTTGATGAAATTAGGAGCAAAAACAGCCAGAGTAATTAAAGCCGGAAAGGAGAAAGAGATTCCGGTGGAAGAAGTAAAGGTAGGAGATGAAATTCTGGTCAAACCCGGAGAAAAAATTCCGGTTGACGGCGAAGTTTTAGAAGGCAAATCTTCGGTTGATGAATCTTTAGTGACCGGAGAGAGCATGCCGGTGACTAAAGAAGCGGGGGCTAAAGTAATCGGCTCTACTATTAATCTTTCTGGCATGCTGAAATTTAAGGCAACCAAAGTGGGCAAAGAAACTTTGCTCTCTCAAATTATAAAAATGGTTGAACAGGCTCAGGCTTCAAAAGCGCCCATTCAGAGATTGGCTGATTTGGTTTCTTCTTATTTTGTTCCGGCGGTAATTGGCATTGCTTTCTTGACATTTATTATTTGGTTCTTTTTTGGACCGGTTCCGGCTTTAACTTTTGCCTTGGTTAATTTTGTAGCGGTTTTAATTATTGCTTGTCCCTGCGCTTTGGGCCTGGCCACTCCTTTAGCCATTATGATAGGCACGGGCAACGCCGCTCAAAGAGGAATTTTAGTG
>JAUYKD010000013.1 GCA_030700195.1 Candidatus Nealsoniibacteriota bacterium
TCTTTTCGACCTTCGCCATCGCTCGGTGAAAAAAGTTATTATTATGCCTTGTTTAATTGAGCTGGGGTCTTCTTCTAAGGAAGTTCATAGAAGAATCGGCAAAAAAATAGGAGAAGTGTGCGATTTGGCCATCATCACCACCAAAGACAGGCTTAAAGAAATAAGGGAAGGGGCCCCCAAAGCTTTGTTTATGGAAAAGCCCGAAGATATTATTGAAAAGATAAAGAGCTTATGCGGGTCAGGCGATGTTGTGCTTTTAGAAAGCAGAGTGCCCGGACAAATAATAAAGCAGTTAATATGACTATAGTTGAGATAAAGGAAAAGTCATCGTGGGAGGACTTTCTTTTTAATTGTGAGGAGAAAACCTTCTTACAGTCTTGGAATTGGGGAGAATTTTGGAAGAAGAATGGCCTGTCTGCCGGCAGGCAGGGCAATAAAATTTGGCGGCTCGGTCTTTACAATAAGCGCGGAGAACTGTTTTCCGCGGCTTTAGTGGTGAAAGTGAGGGCCAAGAGAGGCACTTTTTTATTGATTCAGCACGGTCCGATGGGAGAAAAAGAATCTTTCAATGTTTTTTTTGAAGAAGTAAAAAAACTTGCCAGACAGGAAAAAGCAAGCTTTATCAGAGTGGCTCCACTTTTAGCTAGAACCGAGGAGAATGAAAAATTATTTCAGGACTTAGGATTTAAGCAATCTCCTATGCATGCCTCTGCCTATGAAGCAACATTAAAGCTTGATCTTAGTGTTTCAGAGGAAGAGCTTTTGCGCCATATGCGCAAAACTACCCGTTATCTTATCCGTCAGGCCATGAATAATCCCGATATTGAGATTACAAAGAGCAATAGGGTAGAAGATGTGGAAGTGTACGATAGATTGAATAAGCTGGTTGCCAAACGCCAGCGGTTCGTTCCTTTCTCTCTTCAGTTTATTAAAAATGAATTTGAAGTTTTTGCCGGAGACAGTCAAGCTTTACTGTTTTTTGGGAAATATAAAGGAGAGATTGCGGCTTCCTCTTTAATTATTTTTTGGTCGGGTATTGGTTTTTATCATCAGGCGGCTTTGAACCCCAAGTACCATAAAAATCCAGTTAGCTATCTTTTGCAGTGGGAAGCCATTAAAGAAGCGAAAAAGAGAGGATGTAAATTTTATGATTTTTGGGGATACGTTGATCCGAAATCACGTCATCCTTGGGCTGGTCCTACTTTGTTTAAAATGGGTTTTGGAGGAAACCCTTATTTTTACGTTAAAACAAAGGACCTGCCGCTATCAAAGAAATATTGGCTGACTTATGCTTTTGAAAAAATAAGAAAAATCAAAAGGGGATTATAATTGATGATTATTAGCGATGGAAAAATATAGTTATCGAAAAGCCCACCGTTATAAAAAGAAAAAGCCTATTTGCTCCAAGCGATTTTTGTTTTTAGGAACATTATCTTTAATATTTATTGGAGGTATTTTTTATCTTTTATTCCTTTCGGCCGTTTTTCAGGTTGAAAAGATTATTGTCAGCGGAGAGAAAAAAGTTTTTAAAGAAGAAATCGAAGTTTTAGCTGAAAGAAGATTGGAAAACACGGTATTATTTTTCAAAACAAAAAGCATTTTTGCGGTTGATATTAATCAAATAAAAGAAGATATTTTGCAATCTTTTCCTCAAATAGCCGAAGCTGAATTGGGCAGAGATTTTTTTAACGCCATCAGTATAGTAGTTTCAGAGAGAACGGCCGTTGCTTTATGGTGCCAGGATAAGGAATGTTTTTTAATTGATAAACAAGGAGTTATTTTTGAAGAAGTATCCGCAGAAGCGGATTTGCTCAAGATTGAAGGTAAAAGAGTTGAGCCTTTTTTAACATTAGGTTTGGCTGTTATTGAGCCAGAAGAGCTTTTGCAAATTTTTGAAGTCAGAACAAAATTAATTGAAATAGCTGATATTTCAGTAAATAAGGCCGTGATTGTTTCTCAAGAACGGTTGGATGTTAAAACAATCGAAGGTTGGGAAATTTATTTTAACCCGAAGCGAGATTTGGACTGGCAAATAAGAGAATTGGCTTTAGTTTTGGAAAAACAAATCTCCTCTGAAAAGAGGAGAACATTAGAGTATGTTGATTTAAGATTCAGCCGGGTTTATTACAAATAGTTTAAATCCAGCGTTTCTTCTTGAAGTAAATAATCATAAAGACGGTAGCTATAAACATCATACTTATAATGAGAGGAAAACCGAAGAGCGAGTCGGTAAGAGGCATGGGCACGTTCATTCCCCAGATGCTGGCCAGAAGAGTTAAAGGAAAAACTATTACCGAAAAAACCGTCAAAATTCTGATAATGTCGTTTATTTTAGTGGAGAGGAGCGATTGATTGGTATTTTCAAGGGCTAAAACAGCCTCTTTATATGTTTTTAGAGCATTAAGGGATTTACTGTATGTTCCTAAGATGTCCGAGAAGTATGGCGTTAATTGCGGTCCAAAAAAATCAACTCCTTCTTTTGACAAAGATTGCAGAATTTCTTCTTGATGCTCGATTATTCTCCAGAAATTAATGATATCCGTTTTGACAAAGGAAATTTCTAAAACCATTTCTTTTTCTTTTCCCCTGAACATTTCTTTTTCAATTTCGTCAATCCGTTTATCTATTCTAATAAGCTTTGTCAGACAGGTTTTCCAGAAATTGCTTAAAATGTAATAAAGAAGCTCTCCGCTATTTTCTGACATGCAGGTTTTTCTTTGTTCTTTATACAGGTTGCATTTATCAAAAAGGGCTTTTAATGGAAGAATAGAGTGGTAGTGGCTTGTTATAACGGTATCTTTAGTAACAATAACATCAAGTTCCTGGGGTCTTGTTTCTCTTTTTTCCTTATTGTATAACGGATAATAAAGAATCATAAAAATATAATCATCGTACCTTTCTGCTTTTCCCCTATTGCCCGGGGGAATTATCTCACTCAAAACCAAAGGATGAAAGCCGAACTTTTCCTTTAAAAATTGTACGTCTTCTTCAGTTGGATTTTGGATATCTATCCAGGAAACCCTGGGTCCTTTTATAATGTTTCGCATGTTGTTTTATTTTAACATATTTTTCGGTAGTAAGTACAATAGGTTTTTCAAAACCTCTTGACCGGGGGCTTAATTTAATGTATGATGAATTATTGTATGGACAAGAAAATAAACTCGGAAGAATTAGAAAAGAAATTAGCAGAATATCAGGGGCAGAGAGACGAATATTTGGCCGGCTGGCAACGCTCAAGGGCTGATTTTTTGAATTATAAGAAAGAAGAAGTTCAGAGAATCGGAGAAATTCTTAAGTATGCTAACGAGGCTTTGATTTTGAAAGTTCTGCCGATTTTGGATAGTTTTGAAAAGGCCGAGAAAGCGATCCCGGAAGATAAAAAAGACGAATATTCTAAAGGATTTTTACAGATTAAATCTCAGCTTGAAGATATATTGAAAAGCCAGGGAGTTGGAGAGATAGAGGCGCTCGGCAAGAAGTTTGACCCTAATTTTCATGAGGCGGTAGAATCCGCCTCCGCTCCTGATGGAGCTACGGCGGACAAGTCTGGTATAATAATTGAGGAGGTTCAAAAGGGTTATAGTTTAAACGGTAAAGTCATTCGTCCTACTAAAGTTAAAATTAACAAATAAACAAATATGCCAAAAATAATAGGAATTGATCTCGGCACAACTTTTTCAGCCATGGCGGCAGTGGAAGCCGGGGAACCAAAAATAATTGAGAACAAGGAGGGCCAAAGAACCACTCCTTCAGTCGTGGCTCTGACAAAAACTGGAGAGCGGCTTGCGGGAGTTTTAGCTAAGCGTCAGCAAATAACTAATCCCAAAAACACCATTTATTCGGTTAAACGGCTTATTGGCCGAAAGTTTTCGGACGAAGAAGTGCAGAAAGATAAAAAGCTCTTGCCTTATGAAATCAGGGAGAGAAAGGACGGGGGAGTTGAGATTAAGATGGGAGACAATTTTTATTCTCCCACCGAAATTTCAGCCATGATTTTACAGAAATTAAAACAGGATGCGGAAGCTAAACTTGGTGAAAAAATAACCGAAGCCATTATTACCTGTCCCGCCTATTTTGACGATTCGCAGAGAAAAGCGACCAAGACAGCCGGTGAGATTGCCGGATTTGACGTTAAAAGAGTTATCAATGAGCCGACAGCCGCTGCTTTGGCTTACGGGCTGACTAAGAAAGGCGAAAAGAAAATCGTTGTTTATGATTTCGGCGGAGGCACTTTTGATATTTCAGTGCTTGATATTTCAGAAGATACGGTTGAGGTTAAAGCAACGGGCGGGGATACGCATCTTGGGGGAGACGATTTTGACCAAACAATAATGAATTGGCTGGTTAATCAGTTTACAAAAGATCAGGGGATTGATTTATCAAAAGATGAGTTAGCTTTGCAAAGATTAAAAGAGGCGGCTGAAAAAGCTAAGATTGAGTTATCTTCCTCTTTAGAATCGGAAATTAATTTGCCCTTTATAACGTCAAATTCTTCCGGTCCCAAGCACTTTTATTGCAAATTGAGCAGATCTAAACTTGAGGAACTAGTGGACGACTATATTAAAAAGTCGTTGGACATTGTTAAAGGAACTTTGAAAGAAGCAAATATTGATATTAAAGACATTGCCGAGATTGTTTTAGTTGGTGGGCAGACAAGAATGCCAAAAATCCAGGAAGAGATTAAGAGTTTCTTTGGCAAAGAGCCGCACAAAGGCATAAACCCCGACGAAGTAGTGGCTGTGGGAGCAGCTATCCAGGCAGGAATTTTACAAGGAGAAGTTAAAGATGTTCTACTTTTGGACGTTAGTCCTCTTTCTTTGGGCATTGAAACCTTGGGAGGAGTTAGCACTGTTCTGATTCCTAAAAATACAACCGTGCCGACGGCCAAAACCCAAACCTTTTCCACCGCTGCTGACAGTCAACCGTCAGTTGAAATACATGTTTTGCAGGGCGAGCGTCCAATGGCTTCTGATAACAAAACTCTCGGTAAGTTTATTCTTGACGGCATTCCTCCTGCTCCAAGAGGCATTCCTCAAGTTGAGGTTACATTTGATATTGATGCCAACGGTATTTTAAATGTAACTGCCAAAGACAAGGGAACCAGCAAATTCCAATCCATTAGGATTGAGGGATCAACCGGATTAAGTAAGGAAGAGGTTGAGAAAATGAAAAAAGCCGCTGAAATTCATGCTGAAGAAGATAGAAAAAAACAGGAGTTGATTGAAGCCAGAAATACGGCCGATAGTTTGATTTACACGACCGAGAAAACCTTAAAAGATGCCGGAGATAAGATTTCTTCCGATGCTAAAAAAGAAATTGATGAAAAGATGGAGGCCTTGAAAAAAATCAAAGATAGCGATAAAATAGATGAAATTAAGCAGAAAACCCAGGAATTATCCGAAAACATTCAGAAAGCCGGGGCTGAATTATATAAACAAGCTCAAGAAAAAAAGCCGGAAGATAAAGGAAAACCAGAAGAAGGCGAGTATAAAACTCAATGAATCTTTAATTCATTTCGTACCTTCAATAAATTTTTAATTTATCTCGGTGAAAAAATAGACGATGAAGTTTAACTTCATCTTTATCTTCATTTTTACTGCGTAAAAATTCGATGGCAAAAGACTATTATCAAATTTTGGGCATTGAGAGAAATGCCTCGGAAGAAGACATTAAAAAAGCCTATCGCCGGTTGGCCCACAAGCATCATCCTGATAAGGGCGGGGAGGCTGGTAAGTTTAAAGAGCTGAACGAGGCTTATCAAATTCTTTCTAATAGAGAAAAGAAAGACCAGTATGATAGGTTTGGCAATGTTTTTGAAGGAGGCCAGCCTGGCTGGGACTTCGGTCAAGGGGCTGGGTTTGGCTTTGAAAATATGAAAGGAGGGTTTAGCCAAGGATTCGACCAGGCTGATTTAGGAGATTTGTTTGAAGAGTTTTTTGGTTTTGGCTCCGGCCGTCGGAAAAAAGATTTCAAAAAAGGCAAAGATATTGAAATTGATATTGAAATTAATTTGGAAGATACTTTGAAAACCCTGGAAAAAGAAATTTCCCTTTATAAAATGGCTGTTTGCTCAAGGTGTCAGGGTAAGGGAGCAGAGCCGGGCGCTAAGGTTAATGAATGTTTTTCCTGCAGAGGAACAGGACAGGTTCAGCAGATTAGAAAGACTATTTTCGGCTCAATCACCAGAACAGCCGTTTGTCCGGAGTGCGGAGGAGAAGGGCAGAAGCCGGAATCTTTATGTAATGTTTGCAAGGGAGAGGGCAGGGTGAAAGCGGAAGATAAGATAAGAATATTCATTCCAGCCGGCATTGACAGCAATCAGATGATTAAAGTTGAAGGAAGAGGGGAGGCCGGCAGAAAAGGAGGAAGAATAGGGGATTTGTATATCAGGGTCTTTGTTAAAAAACATCCTGTTTTTAAAAGAAAGGGAGATGATTTGTTTGTTTCTCTGCCGATTTCTTTTTCCCAAGCTGTTTTGGGAGACGAAGTTGAAGCGCCGACGATTGATGGAAAAAAGATTTTACTGAAAGTGCCGGCTGGGGTTGAGTCGGGGAAAGTTTTAAGGATATCCAATAAAGGAATTACTCATTTTTCAACATACGGCAGAGGCAGTATGTATATTGAGTTGATTATTAAAACTCCCAAGAAGATTTCCAAAAAACAAAAAGAGCTCTTGGAAAAATTGAAAGAGGAAGGATTATAGTGCACGCCCCCATAGCCCCGCCTGCGGCGGGCAGTCCCGCCTGTGGCGGGCAGTCCCGCCTGTGGCGGGCAGGTCAATTGGTAGATTTACTCGCCGAAGGCGAGGCAATTCTCCATCAAAGGCTGATAAACCTTTTAACAATTATGTATTTTGTCTATGTGATTAAAAGTAAAAAAGATGGGAAATATTATACCGGGATTACCGATAATCTAGATCGAAGAATAAATCAACATAATCGAGGTAGTAAAGCAACGCCTTCAACAAAAAACCGCGGTCCATTCTATCTGGTATATTATGAAAAAGTTGAAAATAGAAAAACAGCTCGGCGTAGAGAAAAACATCTTAAAAGCGGGACCGGCAGAGAATTTATTAAAAATATAATATAAATGCCCCCATAGCTCAATTGGTAGAGCAATTCCCTTTTAAGGAAGTGGTTCCAGGTTCGAGTCCTGGTGGGGGCACATAAGCGAACATTAAAAAAAAGGAGTAAAAATGGAAGGTATTGATTTACCAAAGGGATATTCTTTGGAAGAAAAAACGTTTGTTTATCTGCGCAATGCGCAGGGAAAGATAATTCTGGCTGTGTCCAGGGAGGGTAATTATCAGCAAAAAATTAAAGAAACCATAGAACAAATTCAAGCAGTTTGTTCGCAAATTTGAAAGAAAGGAGGTACAAAATGGGATTTAAAAAGATAATTAATGGCTTAAGGAATGATCAGGGCAAGAAGGTAGTTATTTTTCCGGGGCAGAACTCGCAATATTTGGGAATGGGTGCGGATATACCGGCTGATATTCTCGAATATCTGTTTGAACAGACAAAGCAAGCTCTCGGAGAAGATTTATCCTCTTACTTATTTTTTCTTATTTCTCCGCAAGCGATTGCTCTTCAGGAAGAAGAAAAGATAAAACACCAAATAAGGTTGAATCAGAATTGCCAATTGACGACTTTCATTACTTCGTGCGGCTTGTATCTGAAACACCAGGAAGAAGTCAGTGTTCCTGATTTTGTCTCTGGGCATAGTTTAGGGATGTATGCAGCCCTTTTTGCGGCCAAGGTCGCCCCGTTTTCGCAGTTGGTGAAAATCGTCAAATATCGTCAATCGTCCATGAACGACGCTGCACTGTTGTTTAACGGGGGAATGAGCGCAGTTATAGGAGATGCCGGTAAAATCAGCGAGAAGGTTTTTAAAAAAACCAACGTTAAAATCGGTAATTTCAATACGCCAAACCAGACTGTCATTACTGGCTTGAAAGAAGAGTTGGAGATTGTCGGATTGCGGTTGAAAAAGAAGGGGTTTAAGGTAGTTCCTCTTAGATCAGTGTTATTGGCAAATCATCATTCGGAGTATATGGAGCTGGCCAAAATTAATTTAGAGTATATATTTGGCTTGCCCGATATCGTGGCCAAAACTCCGGAGATAAACCTGGTTCTTGATACTACCGGCAAGACAGAAAGCGATCCTCATAAAATAAGGGCCGCCATGATTAAGCAGCCGGTAAGTCAGATTCACTGGCGAAGCGTTATGGAGTTCTTTATAAAACAAAAAATACTCAAAGAGTCTATTGTGGAGATAGGACCAGGTAGAGTATTGACGAAGATGAAGGAAGATTTCCCCGGATTTGAGAGGTTGCGTCAAAAAGCCGCTGATGCTACCGCCGATGAGCTCTTTATCACTGAATCAAAAAGGGCCCAGTTTTGAATAAGAACCGGGTCCTTTATTTTAAAAAAACCTTGACATTATATTTTAGTTTGGTATAATATAAGTGCTCAAGTAGGCGAGGCAATCGCGCTCCACTTTTTTAAAAAGTGTCGCGAGGAAAGTCCGAACTCTCACCCCGCCCCAATTTTGCTCCTGTGATAACATGCGAAGCGCGAGTGGCGAATAGCCACATTCTGTCTTGGGGCGCAGCGCTTCGCTCCACAAGGGGTATACCTATTCGGTATACGCACTGCGCAAAGTAATTCAGAGGCAA
>JAUYKD010000046.1 GCA_030700195.1 Candidatus Nealsoniibacteriota bacterium
GCTCGATCTCAATCAATGCTCCGGTGGTAGGACTCGAACCTACAACCCACTCCTTACACTTAACCTCAAACTTTCGTTTAAGAGTGGACTATATCATCATCCATTGAGCTTCCGTTTACGGAAGCGAAGATGAAGAAGAGATTTATCTCTTCAACGTTTTAGGATGCGAGGCGTTTCCCCAAAATACTTTACATTTGGGTACTCCTATACAGGATAGTCTCTGAACCTTCCCTGAAAATCAGGGCTTGGCTGCGGATTACCATAGCTTTCGCTTTAGGCTTCCCGCAATTAACCTCGTTTTTCAACCACAATTTCTCGTGGAAGCTGCGTGATGCCGCCTTCGATTTCACGATGACAATTAGCGCAAACTAGAATACATTTATCCACTTCGGCTTTAATTTTTTCCCAAGAACGCGTATAACCTTTGTCCGCAATGCCAAACTTTTTATCCCCACTTACATGATGTAAATCTAATGCGCCTTGGTATTTATTATAGCCACAAATCTGACACTTACCTCCTTTACGTTCAATGGCTAATGTTTTTACTTTGCGTCTTCTTTTTGCCACCGCTTGGATTAATTCCTCTCGACGATCGGCATATGTTCTTTTATCCTTCATTAAGTTATTTTAACATAATGAATATATAAAAATGTCCACAGGGAGTTGCTCTACCATTGAGCTACACCGGAATGTATGTAATTATACACTATTTTTAATATCCTTTCAACACCGAGTCCCGCACAGCGGGACGAAGGTAAAGATGAATATTTATATTCATCGCCTAGTATCCCTTAAGTTTCTTAAGAGACTTATGTTCTCTTATTCTTTCTAAGGCCTTAGCTTCTATCTGACGAATTCTCTCTCGGGTGACTCCAAAAGCATCCCCGACTTCTTCCAGCGTATGGGTAACGCCGTCTTCCAGCCCGAACCTCATTTCAAGAATTTTATGTTCTCTGGCAGTTAAATCAACTAAAATCTCTTTTAGCCTTTCTTTCAAAAGCGTTCTGGCCGCTTCCACCGACGGAGCTACAACTTTTTCATCTTCAATAAACTCAGCTAAAATACTGTCTTCTTCATCCCCCCCAACCGGCGTTTCCAGAGAAACGGTTTCTTGAGATATCTTTTGGATATGGCGCACCTTATCAACCTCTATCCCCATTTCAGAAGCAATTTCTTCGGCCAGCGGCTCTCGGCCCAAGTCCTGCAAAAGCCGCCTTCTTATCTGGGTATATTTGGAAATGGTTTCTACCATGTGAACCGGAATCCTGATAGTTCTGGCCTGGTCAGCCAAAGCCCTGGTGATGGCTTGCCTTATCCACCATGTAGCGTAGGTTGAAAACTTATATCCTCTTCTCCAGTCAAACTTTTCCACGGCTCGAAAAAGCCCTAAATTACCCTCTTGTATCAGATCAAGCAAGGTTAAATTGGGAGAACGGCCGATGTATTTTTTAGCGATAGAAACAACCAGCCGCAAGTTTGCCCGAGCTAAATGCTTTTTCGCTTCTTCTTCCCCTTTTTCAATCTTTTTAGCCAATTCCTTTTCTTCATCAGCAGTCAAAAACTGAACCCTGCCTATTTCCTTTAAATACATTTGCACCGGATCAAGCCCGGCTTCTGAGGCAGCTCTAATTTCTTCTTTTTCTTTATCGCTCCTCACCTCTAAAAATTCCCTGTTTTCTTTAACTTCAACTCCTTTTTTTTCAAGTTCGCTATAAAGAACCTCGAGCCCGGCTAAATCTTTTTCTATGTCCGGAAAAACATGCAATATTTCAGAATAGGTAATAAAGCCCCTATCCTCCCCCTTTTTAATCAGCTCTTCAATCTTTTCCGGCGTTACGATTTTAAAACTCTGGCTGGTTTTTTTCCGGCCGGATCTCTTTCTTTTCTTTTTTACCGAAGATTTGCTTCTCTTCTTGGTTTTCTTTTGGGGCTTCTTTTTCTTTGGCGATTTTTTATGTTTTTTTAGCATTAATCTAAAAGCTTACTGGTTAATTTATTGAATTCCCTTGTAAGGTTGTTAACCCTTTCAAGCTCTCCTTCCATCTCGGCCTTTTTAATCTCCAAAGACATTTCGTCCAATTTGGTTTTAGTGCCCATCTTTTCTATCTCTTTAAGCACCAGTTTCACTTCCGTCCGGCAATCAATCCCCTCTCCCTCAACCTCTCCTTTTAAAAAGAGATAATTAATGAAATCATCCGGGTTTAGATCTCTACGCTCTTTCAAATCAACAAGAATTGTTTTAATTTTAGTTTCAAAATAAGGAAAATATTCTTCTGTAATGAACTCCAGAGTGGTTTCCGGGCTATTAAGAACAAGGCAGGCCACTCTTTCTTCTAATAATTGCTTTCGCGAAATAATATCTTTTGGCTTTTCTAAATTCTCTTCCGGCAGATGGTTCTCTTTGACAACCTTATTTAACTCCTCCTCAACCACCTCTTCCTTAACTCCCAGCTTCTTGGCCAACTCCTGCACCCAGTAAGAGGCTTCTATCTTATTAGAGATTCTTTTTATAACCGGCAGTAAAATCTTTGAAATATCTCTTTTGCCCTCGGGAGTGCTTGGATCAAACTTAGAAAAAGTAGTTTCAAAATAGAATTGAAGGATTGATTTGGCTTGAGAAACCTTTTGATGCCAAGATTCAGGGTTTTGCAAAATCATATCGGCCGGGTCTTGACCTTTGGTCATAAGAACGACCTTAATATTAAATCCTTGTCCTTGAGCCAGCTCAATGCTTCTTTTAGTGGCCGAATCCCCGGCAATATCCATATCAAAAGCTGTTAGAAGATTATTAGAATAGCGTTTTAGAATTTTTAATTGTTGAATTGTTAAAGCAGTGCCTGAAGTGGCCACAATGTTTTCAGAACCGGCTTGGTGAGCCATAATTGCATCCATATATCCTTCAACCAAAACGCAAAAGTCCTTTTTTCTGATTTCCACCTTGGCTTTATCCAAGCCATACAGCGTCTGGCTCTTATTATAAAGCAGAGTTTGAGGAGTGTTAACGTATTTTGCCACCTCTGCCTTGTCCTTTTCTTTAAAAACTCTGCCCCCAAAACCAACAACCTGGGAGTTTAAATCAAAAACAGGAAAAATAATCCTTCCCCGGAATCTATCGTAAAACGAACCCTTTTCAGAAGTAAGCCCGAGGCCCGCCTTTTCAATCTCTGATTTTTGATAACCCCGGGAAGTTAAAAAATCCGACAACCCCTGCCAAACATCCGGAGCATAGCCAATCCTCCATTTTCCCAGAGATTCCAAATTAATGCCTCTTCCTAAAAGATATTGTTTGGCCTCTTGGCCGACAAAACTTGCTTCAAGCTGCTTTTCAAAAAACCGGCAGGTCAACTCGCAAATTTCGTAAAGCCGGTTTCTCTCTGTTCTTAATTGAGGATCTTGCCTTTTAAGCTCAACTCCGGCTCTTTGAGCCAGAATTCTTAAAGCATCGCCAAACTCAACCCCCTCTATTTTCATCACGAATTTGAAAATATCTCCGCCTTCTCCGCACCCGCCGAAGCAATGCCACATCTGACGAGTCGGTGAAATGAAAAAAGAAGGCCTTTTTTCAGAATGAAAAGGGCAAAGAGCCCGGAAATTCTGTCCGGCTTTTTGAACCTTAATATAAGAACCGATGACCTCGATGATATCGAGCCGGTTTTTTATTTCTTCGATCGGCGAGTTTTCATTCATAATTTTTATATTATATCTGGAAACGAAGCTCGAAAAGAAGCTTTAGCTTCTTTGAGCGGAGAAGAAATCATAAAGACATATTATTTTAAGTTTTTACTGACTATTTTTATCTGGCTGTTAGGCACGGAATGAACAACGCCGTTTTCATCTTTTAAAATCGTTCTTCTTAATGTTATTAATTCAACCTTGCCTTCAACGCCAGCGACCTTAACAATATCCCCAATATGATAATGATCTTCAAGTAAAATAAAAAGCCCGGATATAAAATCAGCTATGATATCTTTTGATGCCAAACCAACCGCCAAGCCGAGTAAACCTACGCCAGCTAGAATTGGAGCCGGATCAACTCCAAACTCGGGCAAAATAAGCATAAAAGCGATAATCCAAACAACAAACCTTATTGTCCCGCCTAAAACACCGACTAAAGTGTCAACTCTTCTTTTATTATCTCCCTCAATCTTATTTTGAACCAGCTTATCAATTGTCTGCCTCAATAAACGCTTGGCATATCTATTTATTAAAACAGCCACAAATAGAATAACTGCGATTTTAAACCAGCTTTCTGACAACCAAGGAAAAAATGAATCAATCATATTATTGTTAAATTATTTTAATTTAATTTCACCCTTGCTCGGATCTTCTCCTCTTAAGATTCTATCAGCAATTTCAATTTCTTCCAAGAGGCCTTCTATCAAATCGTATTCTTTGGCCTCTTCTGCTGAAACCCATTTGTAATCCATACTTTCTTCGTTTATCTTAACGTCTCCGCTTTTCCAATCGCCGTAATAGCTTAAAGTAATTACCGGCACGCCGTCCGACCTGATAAAAGTCAGGTCAAGCAAATAGTTGAATTTATCAACTTCTATACCCGCTTCTTCCATTACCTCCCTTTTCAAGGCTTTGCTCGCGGAAAAATACCAAGCGTCAGCCGTAGTTTTGGGAGTATTGATATAATCTTCAACCGTCAACCCTCCGCCGGGCAAAGTCCACCTGCCCGGAAAAGCTTTTTTATTCAAACTCCTCTTTAAAATCAGGTATTTGCCATCTTTGCGTATTATGGCTGTTGAAGTTATGCGATGAAGTTCTCCCCCTTGGGTTTCCTTCATCTTTACCTTCACCCCGATTGCGTCGGGGTTCGGTCGATGAGGCTCTTTATTTTGAATTTCCATTATTTAACAAGTTTTTTATTAATGCGATGAGATAAATCTCATCTTAAACTTCACTATTGTTCGTTAAACGAAGTTGGAAATGAAAAATTTATTTTTCATTGCCTCTCGTTCCAATCTATCCCCTTTCGCTTGGCAACCTTTTGAGTAAAACCTTTAGGATATCTTTTCTCAAGCTTCTTTATGTTTTCTGCCAAAACTTCGTCAAAATCCCAACCGAAGAAATTACAAATCATAGCCATATACCACATAGTATCTCCCAAGTTTTCCTTAATGCCAGCTTTTTGGTCATTCTTATGGGAAACCGTCTTTTTAATGCAGCCGGCCACATCACCAGCTTCCCCGGCCATACCCAAAGCCCAGGTAAATATCTCTTTTTCTTTGTCTTGGTGTTTTTGAGCGGTTTTTTTACAAAGCTCCTGATATTCTTTAAGATTTTTGATTTTCATAGTTATTTTTCAATTTTTATTTATTGCGGCGGCGTAACTGAAGCCAAAAAAATAATTCTCCAAGCTACGGCTGTTTGATTTATAAATGTTGTCGTAATAAAAATAATCAACCAAAATCTCTCTTAATCTTAAAATTTCTTTTAATCTGCCCCGTTTATTATTTTTTTCGTCTGTAATAGTTAAATCCAACAGCTCCAAAGCCCTATCAGCAGCCATTTGGCTGTATTCTAACTTCTTTTGCCTCCAATTAATCGCTCTGTGCACTTCGCTGCCAATATTGGCCATCTGCTCGAAAAAAGACATTTTCTTCCATTTGCCAGCGGCTAAATTTTGGTGCTGATAAGTCATTTTTCCACTAATTTATTAACGATTTTTATTATTTTTTCTCTTATCTCTTGTTTTTCTATTCCGCGCGTTCGATAACCCAAAACAGGTTTTAGATTAATCAATGAATCGAATTCAATCCAATTTTCATTTTTTATCTCGGGATAAATATTAATACCCCAAAGATTTTCATATTTAGAACCTTTCTTAATCAGTAATTCTTGCTCATCTGAATGTAATTCTCCATTCACTGCCATAATTTCTTTTTCAACATCAACCACCGCCTTCACTAAGCTACCAAACATTTTCTTTGACATTTCTTCCAATTCATTGATTGTAATTTTATCTGTGATTATTTTCATATTACTTAAGAAGCAACATTACAGCTTCATATTTTGGTTTTATAATTCTTCGCGAATCATCAAAATGCAACTTACTCCACTTATTTTCCAGCTTTTTCCTTACTGATTCTTGAGCTTCATCTTGGTTCTTGTTTTCATAAACAAAAGCTGCTTTGAAAATTCCTGAAATATTATCAAAATTACTCATAGCGTCTGCGTCTGCTAAAATCTTCTCCTCCAAACTTTTACGTTCATTATCTTGCGAACCTCTGTGATTTAAAATGCACTTTTTAACCAATTCTGTCTTTTCTAAAGGATAATTCAATTCTTTTAACTTTTTATCGGCGGTTTCCCCCCCGGTTATATGGTGATTTTCCCTTCCATATATTATAGAACCAATATCATGCAGCCAAGCGGCAATTGAAAGAACTTCTTTATCTGCGCCCAATCTATCGGCCAGCTGTCCAACATATTCAACTACTTGAACAAAATGATAAGGAAAAGGTTCAAATCCATATTTACTGGTCGGTTTTCTACATTCATCTTCAACAAATTTTCTAATTTCTTGAACAACATCCATGAATTTTATTACCTAAATTCAAACTTAGCCAGAATCAAGATTTCAATAAAGTTAAGCTTTTATCTCGCAAAACTTACTCAAAACCTCTTTGGCTTTGGCTAAATTTTTCTCCTCCACTAAAACATAATTGGTCTCAAAAGTAGAAACATTGAAAATGCTAATACCAGCTTCAGCCAAAGGATTTGACAAAGAAGCTATAACGCCGATTGAAGCAATCCCCAATTCTCCATCCAGCTTAAATGCTCTCCAGCCCTTTTCCGCTAAAACTCCTCCCGGAATATTTTTTTGAGGACAAACGATTGACAGCTCGCTTTTTGTCCTGGTTATGGAGCAAAAACTAAGTCCCTTTGCCCATTCAGGAATAGAGCTTTTTTCGTCAAACCGGCAAATAGCCAAAGTCTCGGACAGTATTGAAAGAACGAACTTTTTGGTGTTTTCCATATATTTTTAAATTTTAATAATTATAACTTGTCCGTTGTGCTAAGAAAATCATATCAGATTTTACCTTTACCGGCAAATCAGAAAGAAACAAAAAACTCCCGCTAAGGAGTTCGTACATAAGTTGTATGATAAAATTTTAGACTAGCAGAGCTAGTTAGAACCTGGCTCCAGGAGAAATTCCCATTGGTTTGGTTGAACCAATTTCTGTCTACGCCTCTCGGTAGAGTCTGTTTTAAACCACCTCTTGACATAAAGTTGGGATTTGCTATACTGATAGTAGTTTTACAGTACGCCTCTGCGAAAGCGGAGGCAGTTTTTTTATCACCGCGCTATTTGATCTTTAATGTCTTCTAGATAAATATAATCTGTCGCTTCTAATTTTATTTCCCAGGAAATGGTCTTACGTGATGAAAAAATTACAACTGAGTATAAAACATATTTGCTCCATCAATATATATCTTTGCTTTCGGCTTCATAATTTTATTCTACCAAAAAATCGCTTTTTAGGCGATTCTTTGATAAGCATTCGGGTCGCAACTTGCTCTCGATCACTCCTTCCTACATCCTTCAGTACGACTCAGAACTACGGACGGTCAAGCGGGTCATGCCGATAAAAATTAAATCAGATGTTTATTAATAAAAGCTCGACCCGAACCAGATTTAAGGTATTTCTCGAATTCAAATGCTTTGTGTTTGTCTTCAGTGGCAAAATAAAATTCTAATGATGTTGGTAAACGGTTCGCTGTTGCCGGCACATTACCTTTTGTGTGCCTATCTAAACGATCAATTATGTCGTCAGTACAGCCGACATAATACCCGTC
>JAUYKD010000055.1 GCA_030700195.1 Candidatus Nealsoniibacteriota bacterium
ATTAACTGTTTATCGGTTTTGACATGGACCACCTTAAATCTTCCTTGAAAAAGGTGCCCTTTCCTATTGTATTTTTTATTAAAATATGCGGCGTAACCGGCTCCAAATTTTCTCATAAATTGAGTAATCCCATTATCTCGGACTTGTTTTACTAATAAATGGATATGATTTGGCATAAAACAAAAAGCTAAAATTTCCACCAATAATTTACGATTATCCGCGGAGAACTGTTCTCCGCGGGCTTTACTCGCTTTACGTTGCTCTCTTTTTCTTCTGATTTCTACTGGCTCAATAGTATTGAATTCATAAAGAGAAAAAATACCCCGATAATAATCATCTTTATCTTTAAAAGTTAGTGTATCGCCCACTCCACGAAGTATAAGATGATAGATTTCATCATTAATTAATTTAGGTCGTTTAAGAGGCATAAAATAAGATATTAAAGATATTAGGCTCCGCGGAGAACAGTTCTCCGCGGGCTTTAATGTTTGTTGGGGATTTAATTATTATACTAAATCTTTTAAAAATAAAAAGCTCCTTTTGAAAATAAAAAGCTCCGACGGTTAACGCGGTTAACGGCGGAGCTTCCGGACAGTATTATTCCAATTCTTTTTCAACATCTTCAATTTCTTTGGAAATAGATTCTTTAGAAATATTCAAATATTTTTTCAGCTCCTGGCAAATCTTTTTCTCTCTTTCGGAAAAGCCGGGCCGGGAATCAAACATTTCAATCTTTTTCTCTATCTCTTTTTCTAAATTCCTGAAAGCTAACTCCACGCTATCTTCAGCTTCTTTAGTTTCTTTTCTTAATATATTTTTGATGCGTCGGGAACCGTAGATCAAAAGCGCTCCGTAAATCATCCCTAAAATTAGGATAAAGAATAAAGCTAAAACCAACACCTTGTAAGAAACCAAAGCCCTTCCCAAAGCTATGCCGCTAAGGGATACTTCGATTTTACGGCTGGCTGATTCCATGCTTTGGGCCCCTCTTTCATCTTCGGCTTGGGCTGACAGATAATAAGCGCCTGATTTCAGCAACTCATCGGTAGAAAACGCCCATCCTCCTTTAGAATCGCTGGAAATGCGCCATTTTTTTACAAGCTCGCTGTCTCTTTTGAGAAAAATATTTATTATGGCGCGGGGAAGAGAGCTGCCTTCTATATAGAAGACCTCTTCTCCCGAAATATAGTATCTGGGCCAAATGAAAATCTCCGGGGTGGCAATGGGAGCAATGTCCAAAACTGTCTTGGTTTCGGTATTATTGCCCGCCTTATCCACTGCTCTGACTGCAATTGAATGCTGGCCGGGATATTGCAGGGGAAGAGAAAAAGAAGAGATTTGAGCCAGGGCTAACTTTAAGAAGCTTCCTTCGTCAATTCTAAACTTGTAATAACTTACTCCGGAAAGATCGTCTTTGGTTTCAAAGTATATGTTTGGCTTAGGATTGGTGCTGTCGCCCTTATTATCAATAGCTACTTCAAAAGGAGAGGGAGGCGAAAGATCCACTTGAATTTTATAGTGAGCCGCCTCTAACCATCCTTCTTTATTTTTTAATCTCAAATGGAAATACCAAATTCCATCGTCAAGCCCTTGGTATGTTTTAGCGGAAATCTCGCCTTCAGAAATTAAATCCGGCCAAGTCAGAGGGCTGCGGTTCAAAATAAAGCTGACACCGAGTATTGAAGAGGGCATGGCCCATTGGAAAGAGGGAGAACCGTTGTTGTACCACTCTTCCTGCTCTGGATGAGTGGTAGATAAAATTTGCGGCCCGGTGGCTGATGTGGGCAGTAAAATATGCTCTTTAATGAAATATCTCGCTTCTTTAATGAAAACCAAAATATCTGTTCCCCGGCCGTCGTCAGCCAAAACCTTTCCCTCGCCCAAGGAAAGATTAACCGTGCCCTTTTCTTTAGCTTTAAATTTTAGAGTAACAACCTTGCCGGTTTGGCTGAAGCCCGGGTGGGGCACTCCTCCGGCCAAAGATATCTTGCCTGTCTGGTTGGAGAAAATCGGCTCCTGCGGCCAAATGGTAAAAATGGAATTATCTTTGGCTATCTCTAAAATTTCCAACTGCTCCGGAGGAAAATAAACCGTAAGCTGGGAGGCGTTAATGGGAATACCTCCGGTATCCAAATTGACTGAAACCTGAAAAGTGTCCCCCACTTCAAAACTTTCGCTGGCAGGAGAAATGAAAAGCGAAGCGCCCGCAGCTTTGGCCTCAGAAACAATCGTAAGAAAGAAAAGTATTAAAATAATTAAGATGGTGTATTGTTTTTTCATACTTCGCCTAGTTTTCTTTTAACTTCATCTTTATGTTTTTTGGCTTTTTCTTTTGTTTTAATTAATCTCTTCTCGCTCCGGCGAACCACCCTATAAATTTTCTGCCATTGGAAAACAATTACTAAAACAAAAATGGCAAAAGGAATAAGGACTATTATCGCCCACCACCAGGAAAGAAAGATAATCCAGAGGTTTATTCCTTTTTTAGTGATATAAAAGGAGATATCTGTGGGAATAACGTCAACTCTTTCTGAAGCATCCCTGAAATTCAGGGCCTGGTCATAAGCTCTAACGATAATTTCATATTCACCCATATTAACCGGAGGCAATTTATACGGGCTGGAAACTTCCACGAAAAATGCCGTATCTTTCTTTTCCAGGGTCTTGCGAAGGTCAATAACTTTTAATTCGTAATAGTTCAAACCGGAAAGAGAATCGGTGGTGATGAAAGAAATAATCGGCTCTCTGGAAGTCATTGTTGGAGAACCTAGAGCAGGCTCAAAAACAAGGGAAAAAACAGCCGGCGGGCTAGTATCAATCTGGACCACATAGTGGCTGGTGCCTCCCCAATAGCCGGCTTTCTTGGCTTTAACATGAAAATACCAGATGCCGTCTTCCAAGTCAGTATAAGAAACAATGGTCTGGCTGCCTTCGGCAATATTATCTGGCACGGTATGAAAATTGTGATCAAGGCTGTAGCTGAAATCAGCCACTCCCTCCTCTTTATCCCAGGCAAAGGTAGGACTGCTGTTTTTATACCATTTGTTTTGATCGGGATGAGTGGAAGAATATATACTGGGGCCGGCGGGCGGGGGAACCTGAATAACATATTCCCCATTGCCCAAGGAGCTTAAAATATTAGTGCCTTTGCCATCGTCTAAAAGAGCCTGGGATGAATCTAAGAGAGAAATAACGGCTTTTCCGGGGGCGGCGGCTCTGAAAGTGATGGTAGAAATCAGGCCGGAAGAAGTGTTAATCCCGGGACTGGGCACTCCTCCTTGAAAAGAAACTCTGCCCTCTGTATTGGAATAGGTCGGCTGGGCCACCCAGACTGAAATAAGCGATTTTCCGGCGGTAGGGGAAGCAATTTGCAGTTTTTGAGGGTCAAACTTCAAATCCGCCTTGACGGCGTTAATATTCTCATCTCCGGTGTTAATGAATATGGAAACGTTAAAAGTGCTCCCGACAAAAAAACTCCCGGAATTGGGAGATAAATATAAAGAAGCGCCCTCTGCCTTAATAGGAAGAATAAGAGCAAAAGAAAATATTAAAATGGCGGAAATCCAAAAAAATTTCTTCATTGATAATCTACATTCTTTATAACATCTTTTTCTATTAATAAGCAACTTTTAATTTATTCCTTCTCTTCTTCCGACGGCTTGGCAGTTTTATCCAAAGTTCTTTTTAATCTTTGCCACTCCTCTCCGCCTTTTTCTTCCAACAGCCTCATTTTTCTTAATTTCTTTTTGGCTTTTCTGACATCTTCAATCTCTTTTTCCGCTTCTCTAATCTCTTTTGGCAAATCAACTTTTTCTGGCTGTGGTTTTGTTTTTATCCTTCTGAAAAGCAAATATCCCGCTCCAGAGAGAATCATTATTATTAAGACAGAGATCAGCCACCAAGGCAGCAAAATCCCTTTAATTTGGACTCCTCCGCTAATAACGATTAAAAAAGAGTTAATTATATTTACCCGGATTTCCTCTTCTTGAAAATTGCCGGCTTGATCAAAAGCCCTGATGAAAACCTGAAAAACCTTTTTTCCTTGGACAGTTAATTTAAACGGGCTTTTTTCCTGAATCCATCCCGACCAAATTATATTTTCAGGGTTAGTATAGTCCGCCACCCTAACCTGGTAATAATTCATGCCCGAAAGTGAATCTTGAGTGTCAAAATAAACCAACAGATAGTTATCCCGGATAAAACCAAGCGATGCTAAATAAGGTTTGAATTCTTGAGGCGGTGTCTTATCCACCATTATCTTAAAATGGCTCGTTCCTCCCCAGACTCCCGCCTTTTTCGCTTTTAAATGGAAATATTGCCCTCCCTCTTCCACCTCTTCAAAAGAAACCGAAGCGGATTCTGTATCAATAACATTATTGGGTTCTCCAAAGGGGTCGTCGTTAAGTTGAAAACTGTAGCCCTCCGCCCCTATAATTTCTTCCCAGGAAAAGCTGGGATTTGGGTTTTTGTACCATTCGGCCTGATTGGGATGAGTTTCAGAAAAAATTCTCGGACCCCGAGAAGGCGAAGGAATCAGCCGGTATACTCCCCGGTTGAAAGAATTAAGAATGTTAGTTCCTTTTTCGCTTAATACTTTTGAGGAATCAAGAAAATTTACTTCAGTCTCTCCTAAAGATATGACTCTAAAGACTATGACCGAAACTAAACCTTCTGAAGTATTAATTCCCTGCCCCGGAAATCCTCCCTGCAGAGTTATCTCTCCTGTTTTATTGGAAAAGCTGGGAGGAAAAATCCACTCTCCTACGGCTGAAATTCCTTTAGCCGGAGTCACCACCTGCAGTTTTCGAGGGTCAAATTTTAAATCTATCTTGACTGCGTTAACATTTTTCCCTCCGGTATTTAAAAATACGGAAACATCAAAAGTGTTCTCCACCGTAAAGGTGCCTGATTGGGGAGAAATTGATAAAAATGCCTCCCCTTGAGCGCGAGCCTCGGTCGCCCAAACTGAAAATATTGCCAAGATTAAACTAAATGTCGCTAATAATTTCATTCTCATTCTTCTTTCTTGCTTTTAATTTTTTCCTCAGCCAGATAATTATTATCATGGCTAAAATCGCTATAATAATCCATTGATAAAACGGCTTTGACTTTTCGGACGGTATGATTTCAGTAATTCTCTCGTTGCCTGCTTTATCAAAAGCCCGAACCAAGATTTTGTTTTTTAGGTTCTGATTTTTTAACAAATAGGGGCTGGCGGCTTTCAGCCACTCCCCTTTTCCTTCTTTGACTTCATAATGATCAACGCCCGTTTGCTTGTCACTAGTATTAAAGGTAAGAAAATATTTCCCTTCAAAAGTGGAGGGCTCCTGGTTAATCTTAATTTCAAAGGGTTCAGGCGGGATTTTGTCTTTTTCAAGCTCTTGTAGCCATTCTTGCCGGGGCATGGCCGGCTGGCCGGATAAAACCATTATCCTGGCCCCTCGACTGATTATTTCAGCTGGGGTTCCCAAGCCGTCATTCAATAAAACTTGAGATACTTTAGAAAATTCAATTCCCAAAGAAACCGGAGGATAAACCAAGGCCTCTGTTTTCACCCCAAAGATTATTTTCGCCAAAAGGTTGCTCTCTCCCGGATCGCCGGGAATCTGGCCGCAATAGCCGCCCGGAATGCCTCCTAAAAAGTCAGCTGTTCCGTCTTTGTTGGAAAACCGGGGCTCTTGGAGCCATAAAGAGATAATGGAATTCCCTTGGCTAATGTCTTTTATTTCCAAAAAATCTGTGGGAAATTTCAGATGGGCCTCAATGGTGTTGATGCATTCCCCTTTGGTTAAAACTCGGGCAGTTAAAATAAAAGATTCCCCTTGGTAGTAATCGGCGCTTTCAGGCTCTAAATATAAAGTAGCCGCATGGCTGGAAATCGGCAGAAACAATAAAAAAGAAATTATTAATAAATAACGTTTCATAAATTTACCCTGTCCAGTAGTACATCATAATGCTAAAATCCACCAAATCAACGAATCCGTCTTTATTGATATCGGCCGCGGCGCTGTATCTGTCCCACCAATGGAGCAAAATACTAAAATCAGTTAAATTAATCCTGTTATCGCCGTTAAAATCACCGAGAATACCAGCTTTTTCCGGAATTTCCTCTTCAGGGATTTCTTCTTCCGGCCCTTCCCCGGGCAACAAAGCTTTTCCAATGGCAAAGCTGACTATTTTAGAAAAGGGGCTTTCCAGACCGTCTGAAGTTTTGGCCCTGGCTTTCACCTGATAAAAGCCCTCTGACAAAACGGAAGTGTCAAAAGAAAAAAGCCAGACGCCGTCTTTTTCAGCCAAACTCCTTTTAATTGTTTCTGTGCTGGAAGCATCCGTAATTGATATTTCCAATTCGCTTTGGGGAGATGACTCACCAAAAATATCCAGTATATCTCCTTTTTTCAAACTAAGCTTTCCCAGCTCAATGGTCGGTGGAATCAGAATGCCAGAAACCATAACTGTCACCCCTTCGGGAACGGTTACGGTCACATTAAAGACAACTGATTCCCTCCATTCTTTATCTTTAGCCCGAAAACCAAAGGTATAAACTCCGGACGATATGCCAAAAATTCTTTCGGTAAATTTGCCGAGGGAGTCGGCTTTTTTCCCGGCCACAAAAATCTGGCCGTCTTTTAAGATGGTTAGGGTGGCTTCGGGGTAAGCCGTCCCCTCAAGGATGACTGTGCTTGAAGGAGGAGTATAACCGCCTCCGCCGGGCCCGGCGACCACTGGAGCCGTAACAGTGCAGGCAGAAGTATTAAAACTGCAATTATTATTACAGCTTAAAGTGCCCCCATTATAACCCAAACTCTGGCAAGTCTGGCTGTCTAAATTAGAACCGTCGCATTGCTCATCTCCCTCAATAATTTCATTCTGATTAACGCAAAGATTTACCCGAACGGTGGCTGTCACGCTGGCTGATTGGGCCGAAACATTGTCAAAATATAAAACAAGCCCTGCAAAAATAACAAGGGCTAAAATAAAAACTTTGAAAACAATCTTTCCAGTCATCTATTTTCGCATGTTATGTTTTTCTGATTCTTTTTGGTTTTGCTTTATTTTTAACCCCGAGTTGAAAACTAAAGGTCTTCTTGAAGAAAACGACAACTAAAGTGGCCAATACCATTCCAAAAACAACCCAGGTCCAGGGAGAATTATTCTGCCAGAAAGATGAAACCCGCCAGGTGATTGCCTGCCAGAAGTTGGCCGGAACTACACTAAAAAAAAGCTTGGCGCCCACAGCTATTCCTATGCTGGTGCCGCCTCCCTCCTCCTCAGCCGCAGGGCGCGCTTGGATGTAGTTGAAGTAATCTCCAGGCTCGACTTTTACTGGTAAGGTTAATTTAATTGCCACTAGCTGAGATTCTCCCGGCTTCAGATAAAATTTTTGGGGGTTAAAGCTGAGCCATTCCTTTGGGGTCCGAAGTTGGGGATTCTCATCCTTGTAGGCGATTCCCAACTCATAATAACTCTCCTCGTCTCCGGTGTTGCTGACCTGCATAGAGGAAAGCTCGTAGATTCCGCCCGGCTTTAAAGGTTCCTTTATATAGATTTGACCCCTGTCTATTCCTACGCCGATTCTGGCAAAAACCGTCAAAGGTAAAATCAATAGCCCCAACAAAGCAAAAATAATAAGCTTTTGCATAATTCTTTACTCTTTATTCTTTATCTCGATTATGGCGTCGAGGCTTGAACGGTGGCGGTGATGGTCTGTTCCACATAACCTGATGTGTCAGCGCTTGGCATTTGAAGCTGCCAATA
>JAUYKD010000005.1 GCA_030700195.1 Candidatus Nealsoniibacteriota bacterium
AGTCTCATTGACGAAGTGCGGATTTACAACAGGGCGTTGAGTGCGGATGAGGTCAAGATGCATTATGAGCAAACTCGCAGAAACCTACGGCTATAGGAGTTGTGCTCCGCTTGGCGGAGCACAACGGAGCCGAGCTCCTTAAGGAGCTCGGCTCCTGAAAACCTTCCTGAAAATCATGCTAATATATAATATATGGATATAAAAACAGAAAAATTATTACAAAATTTTAAATCCAAGAGCGGGGATAGTGACTTATTGGAACTCAAAAATTATGTCTTGAACGACAAAAGGAAAAATATCATTTTTTGGGCCTTTGAGAAGAATATGGCTTGGGAATTAAAGTATTGCTGGCATTTGTATTTAGACGATTTTAAAGATGAAATTTTAAGAAAGTTCGAGTTTAAAAAATAAAAACCCCCAGGTTTTACCCTGGGGTAGCGTTGCTACCTTAATAATAGCAAATCAAAAAACATTGTCAAGGACTCTCATCGACGAAGTCCGGATATACAACAGGGCGTTGTCGGCGGAGGAAGTCAAGATGCATTATGAGCAAAGTAGAAGAAACTTGATATTATGATTCACCAATATATTAAAGGAAAAGTTTATATATTTATTGACGCAGAAAATCTTTTTTATGCTCAACGAACTTTGGGTTGGAAAGTTTCATATCAAAAGATGATGAGCTATTTTAAGAAAGAATGTGGCGATGAGATAAAGTGTTTTGTTTATAGCGGTAGAGACGAATATAATACCAAGCAGTTGAAGTTTTTGGATATGCTTGAGATTAATGGCTATATTGTTCGTACTAAAGTAGTGAAAAAAATAAAAGACCACGAAGGCGGCTACCGGTGGAAAAATAATCTTGATATAGAACTTGCATTTGAGATGGATGACACGAAAGATAAATACGATACCGCCGTGTTGATTTCAGGAGACAGCGACTTTGCCACTCCCATTGATAGGATTAAAAAAGCGGGCAAGCGCATTATTGTAATGTCCACAAGAGGCCATATTTCAAGAGAATTATTAGAACGGGCTAAGTTTCTTGACTTACGTAAAATAAAGACCGAAATAAGCCAAAAATAAAAAAATCTGGAGCTGTCCCGAAAGACACTCCAGAGTGTTATCACATTATCAGTATAGCAAATCAAGGAAGGCTGTCAAGAGAGGTATAAATTTATGAACTTAACTGAGTTAAGTACAAAATTAAAAGATGGATTACTTGATATTTTACTGCCCCGAAGATGCCTTGGCTGCGGCAGGGAAGGGCTATATATATGTAAGGACTGCGAGATTTTCCTTTCCGAAATCAATATGTTGGAGGTGGGACCTCCAACAAAGATAATGAGTGTTTGGGAATATGAGGGAATTATTGAGAAAGCGATTTATAAAATAAAATTTGATGGTTGTTACGATATTATCGAGGGACTGGTGGAAAAAGCATTGGAAAAAATAGAGCTGAATTTGCCGGAAGACACAGTAATTACTTATGTGCCGATGTGGAAGAAAAAAGAACGCCAGCGCGGTTTTAACCAATCAGAATTAATCGCCCGCCAATTAGGAGCTGTGCTCCGCTTGGCGGAGCACAACTTGCTGGAGAAGAAGAGGGATAATCAATCGCAGGTGGGATTGAACCCGAAAGAGAGGGAAGAAAATGTGAAAGGAGTTTTTGAGCTGTCAAAACCAGGTTTTGACCAAACAAAACCTGGTTTCAGAAACGTTCTACTGGTAGATGATGTATATACGACCGGAGCCACAATGAACGAATGCAGGAAAGTTTTAAAAAAAACAGGAATAAGAAATATTTATGGTTTTACCATCGCTAAAAAATTGAGAATATGAACCCCGTTAGAAACAAGAATTGCGGGGTGGAGGATAATTATAAAGTCGAAGTTTTATTAATAACATAACTTAAACCAGCATATGCGAAAATAATTTTATGCGATAAAATTTTTCCGCCTCTGGTTTCTAACGGGGTGAATATAATTTCTGTACAAGATAAAAAATATCCAAAATTATTGAAAAAAATCGGCAAGGACGCGCCGAAGCAGTTATATTACAAAGGAAGCTGGGATAAAGAGATTTTTGAAAATTGTCTGGCAGTGGTGGGTAGTCGGCAAATGACAACTTACGGAAAGCAGGTGGTAGAAAGAATTGTGGGGGAGGTAGCGGCCGCCGGCATTACCATTGTTTCCGGGTTTATGTATGGAGTGGACGCTACGGCCCATAAAACAGCTTTAAAATTTGGCGGCCGGACAATTGCCGTGATGCCCTGCGGGATAGACTTGATTCATCCTGAATATCAGCAAGATTTGTATGTAGAAATTTTGAATAATAAGGGTTTGGTCATTTCAGAATACGAAGGCGGAATGCAGCCCTCTAATTGGACTTATCCCAGAAGGAATAGAATTGTCGCAGGGCTTTCTAGGGCGGCATTAATTATTGAGGCGGGGGAGAGAAGCGGTTCTCTGATTACTGCTAATTTTGCCAAGAAATTTGGGCGAAAACTTTTCGTGGTGCCCGGCCCCATTACCAGCGAGAATTCAAAAGGCATAATGCAGTTGATAAAGGGAGGCGCGGAAGCGGTCAGTTCAGCTAAAGATGTTTTAGATTTTTACGGGGAGCAATCCGCCAGGCGGAGCAGCAATGTGCTCCGCCTGGCGGAGCACAAGCCCAAAGCGGGGATTGAGAGAAAGATAATAGAGAAACTGGAAAATGAGCCGTTGGGAGCAGACGATTTAGCCAGAACTTTCGTGATTCCGGCTTCAAAATTAGGAACAGCATTATCCTTAATGCAATTAAAAGGATTAATTAAATTAGAAGGCAATAAATATTATGTTAATTAAAGTTCAATCAGCGGCTAATAGGGGTTTGGAAACAATCGGAGTGGATGTTGAGGTTAATGTGGCAGGCAGGGGATTGCCAGGATTTGATATAGTCGGCTTGGCAGATAAAGCGGTGACAGAGAGCAGAGAAAGAGTGAAGACAGCTATTTTGAGTTCAAAGATAGAATTCCCCCAAAAGAAAATTACCGTGAACTTGGCTCCGGCCGATATTCCAAAAGAGGGCTCTGTTTACGATTTGCCGATTGCCGTGGGAATTTTATCAATCTTGGTTGGCTGCAAAATTCCTGAAAAATCCCTCTTTTTCGGAGAATTATCGCTAGATGGTTCTCTGCGGCATACTAAAGGAGCTTTGCTTATGGCGCTTTTTGCCAAAGAGGCGGGATTTGAGAATATTTTTTTGCCCAGGGATTCTGCCAACGAAGCCGCTGTTATAAAAGGAATTAAGGTTTATCCGGTTGAAAATCTTTCTCAATTATTGGCGCACTTCTTTGGCAAAAAATTTATCGCAGCGGCGGAGCACAGTTCTCCGCTAAGCTTAGCGGAGAACTGTGCTCCGGAAGCCGAGTTTGATATGAGAGACGTTTTAGGCCAGGAGCAGGCGAAGCGCGCCGTAGAAATTACAGCGGCCGGCGGTCATAATATTTTAATGGCCGGAAGCCCAGGCACAGGCAAAACAATGTTGGCTAGGGCTTTGCCCGGAATTTTACCGCCGTTGAATGAAAGAGAGTCGCTGGAGGTAACAAAGATTCATTCTTCAGCCGGCCAAATTCCTGCGGGCGGTTCTTTGATAACTATAAGGCAATTCCGAGCCCCCCATCATACAACTTCTCCGGCGGGTTTAATCGGCGGAGGGACCAGCCCCCATCCCGGAGAAATCAGTTTATCTCACAGAGGAGTATTGTTTCTTGATGAATTTAACGAATTCCCGCGTTCTGTTTTAGAAGCTTTGCGCCAGCCTTTGGAAGACGGCTTTGTTACGATTTCCAGAAGTAAAGAAAGAACAATGTATCCGGCGCGATTTATGCTGGTGGCTTCTGCCAACCCTTGTCCTTGTGGCTATTTAAATCATCCTAAGAAAAACTGCATTTGTTCCCCGCGGCAAATTAAAAAATATCAAAAAAGAGTTTCCGGCCCTTTGCTTGATAGGATTGATTTGCATGTTGATGTTCCGCCGGTAGACGTTGGCGAATTATCTGGAAATCAGAAAGCTTCAGATTTTTTAGAGTCATACAAAGCTATTAGAGAAATGGTGATTTTGGCCAGAGGAAAACAAGAAGAAAGATTTATAACAGACGCAATTCATGTTAATGCCGAAAT
>JAUYKD010000006.1 GCA_030700195.1 Candidatus Nealsoniibacteriota bacterium
TATTGAGCTTGTTAAAGCGGCTAATTTATTTTTCGAAAGTAATAAAACAAATCCATATATTATTATAAAAGCAAAGACAGGAAAAATTAGTCGCGAAAGTAAAATAGTATTATTGAAATCCAAAGAAAAAATCTTTCCTAAATAGCCTATTATATTTGAACCCAATAGGTTATTAAGATAGGGACCGTCTTTGCCTTCTTTCAAATAAGGGCTGCTCAAGGTTGGATGTCCGTCCATAACTTCTCTAATGCGAGGCATCTTTTCAGTAGCGCCCAGAGACTCAATCCCCTGATAAATATCTTGATGGTCATAACGAAAATAGACCTGGGGGAAGGCAGTAATAATCACAGCTATCAGAGCAAAAATAATTGCCCATTTATGATTTTTAAGAAGTTGGGTCATTTTTTTCACTTGGCTGGAAGTTAATTTTTTCTTTTATTGAATAAGGAGATTTACCGCGGGGTTCGTAATAAATTCTGATGAGGATTTCAGCTAAAATACCCATTAAAATAAATTGAACGCCAACGATAATTAAAAATACAGTAATTAGAGGTAGCTGGGTATTGGCAAGAGATATTCTAAGAATAAATTTAAATATTAAAGTTGCTCCTCCGGACAAAAATCCGAAAAATAACAATATTAATCCGGCCTGGCCAAAAAAATGAATAGGCCTGGTCAGATAAGTCATTAGAAATTTGACTGTAATCAAATCTAGAAATCCTTTAAGAAGACGCATCAAACCATATTTAGATTTACCATGCTTTCTGGGATAATGTTTTACTTTTATTTCAGCAACTTTGTAACCTTGCCAATAAGACAAGGCGGGAATATAACGATGCAATTCACCGTGTAATTTAATATTTTTAACAACCTCTTTTCTAAAAACCTTAAAACAACAGTTAGAATCGTGAATTTTTACGCCAGTCAGCCAAGCGGTTAGTTTATTAAAGATTTTTGAGAATATTTTTTTTCCTATGGGATCTTTTCTTTCATATTTCCAGCCAACTATTAAATCATAACCTTCTTTTATTTTTTCTAAAAAATTAGGAATCTCTTCGGGATCGTCCTGTAAATCGCCGTCCATAGTAATGGTAAAATCGCCCTTAACGTGCTCAAATCCGGCGGTTAAGGCCACTGATTTGCCAAAATTCCTCCTGAATTGAATAACTTTTAATTTCTCATCTTCTTTAGATAAATCTTTGAGGATATCAAAAGTTTTATCAGTGGAACCATCATCAATAAAAATAATCTCATAGGTTTTATTCAACCCGTTTAAAACGCGCTCAAGCTTAAGAAAAAGCTCTTTAATATTTTCTTCCTCGTTATAAACCGGAATAACGATTGATATTTCTATTTTTTGGTTTTCCATATTATTTTATCGTCTTTTTATTTTTTTCTTAGTTTAAGAATTATTATTTTCCCTTTTGTCCAAAACAGCCAGCGATCAATTAAAAACAGTAGATAAAAAAACGGAGCTACTAAGGCAAAAGCTGTTTCGTTTCTAAATTTATAATTTGTCTCCGATGATTTGTTTCTCTCGAATATTTTAAGAGTGTGATAGGCAGACCAGATAGCACTTCCAAAAAACCGGCAATTGTAAGATTTTTTTTCTATTTCAAAGTTATATTTTTTAAGCCTTTCTTTTATATCCTCAATTGTATAATTTCTATAATGGAAATAATGTTTATTAAAATTATTCAGATAATCTTCCTTATTTTTTGCGTTGACCACTAATCTATTGTAAAATAACTTCTTTATTGGCTCGGGCAACTTTATCGCCATTTTTGTTAACAGCGGTACTTCTTTCATCGGTAAAGAAATCACCAAAAGACCTTTGGGCTTTAAAACTCTGGCGACCTCCTCAAACACTTTTTTATCATCCTTGATGTGTTCAAAAGTACAGATAGAATAAACCTTATCAAAAGTATTTTGCTTAAAAGGTATTTTTTGGGCATCTGCCTTAACTACATCGGGCTTTAGATTAAGAGCTTTTGCTCTCTCTTTCAACTTATTTAAATCATAGCTGGAAATATCTAAACCGGTGACTTTAATACCATTTTTTCTTAATTCATTATACCAAGCGCCGTCCCCGCAACCAATGTCCAATATTTTCTCATGTTTCTGCGGGTCTAAAAACTTAAAGACAAGAATTGCTTCGTTCTTCCTTGGAGGATAAGGATAACCAAATATCTTAAAATAGAAATCTTTCAAAAAAGATTTCTCCTGATAATCAGGAATATAACCAAATGGCATTTTATTCGTCTAAAGTTAAACCAAAGAGCGTTCCGGGACAATTAGAACACATCTTTACGCTCTTTTTATTTTTTAATACAGTCTCTCTAAATTTTATATAGCTTTCTGCAACCCATATTTCTTTAAAAGATTTTTCAAACGTATTCCCAAAAGTAAACACTCCTTCAGCATCATAACAGCAAGGAACCGCGTCTCCGTTCCAATTTATCACCGAACTTAACCAAAGACGGACACACTTATTCTTTACCGGTTTTTTCCTTTTCAATTCTTTCTCGCTTTTTAGATATCGATTATACTCTTCTTTAGTCGGTAAAAATTCTTTCACCTTCTCTAATTCTTCCTTTGAGGTTTCTATTTCTAAAGTTACTGTTTTGAGGGTTAGTTTATCTACGCCGATATCTTTGGCAATTTTTTTCATTTTATCTACCTCATATTCATTATGTTTCATAATTACAAACTGTAATTCAATAAAGGGCAACCGGGACTTGAGTTTTTTCTTTTCTTCGACTACCCCGTTGATTCCATTGATTATTTCTTCAAAATTTGCCCCCACCCTATATTTGGACAAGGTTTCTTGACTAGCTCCATCTAAAGCAACTATTAAGTTATCTAGTCCAGACGATACCAGTCTTTTGATATTTTCCTTATTATTAAAAAAATGGCCGTTGGTGCTTAACCTTATGAATATTTTTTTTCGTTTGGCATACTCTATTATTTCATATATATCTTTATGAAGCATCGGCTCTCCAAAATTCCATAAAGTCAAGTTAAGCAGATAGTCGCCTAATTCATCTATTATTTTTTTAAAACCTTCGAGAGGCATAAACCCCTTTTCTCTTTTTAGGGATTTGTTGCCTACGGGACAAAGCGGACAATTAAGATTACAGAAGTTCGTTGGTTCAACCATTAAAATAGAAGGGTATGAATTGGGTTTGGTATTTTTAGTTAAATAATAAAAGTAGCCCTTGAATAGGTTGAATAATTTCTTAAATGAAATTTCTTTTTCTCTGACTAAATGTGTTAAAATTTGTGTTTTTTTCATTGTTTTTTTTAAAGTCGATATTCTACTTCCCCTTGCGCTAATTCCTTCTTCTCTATCGGTTTTGCATTAGAATCAGAAAGATTATTATTAAAATACCTGGAACTCGGCGTATATATTAATTCTTGGATTCCTCCTACCTGGCCCTCATCAAAGACTTGGGGAGAGAACATATCTTTTATTAACACGTCGTTGTCAATATTAAAAGACCTCTCAAAGTATAAGGATGATCTGGTTTTTTGAGAAATAAGCAAAGTACGGAATACTGATTTTATTAAAGCATCAAAATAAGGCAGAAAATTGGTTATTCCAAGTAAAATGCGCAGGACAACAAATCGAAACGGAGTTGGATGATAATCAACCGCCTCTTTTAATCTGCCTTTAATTGAAAGTGTTTTACCGTCCGGAGAAAAATATATCTCATTTTGCCCGGAAATATAACAAGAACTATATATTTTTTTCTCAACCCTAAGTAAAAGCCCGCTATTATAAATACTTATTTTTTTCGATCGATCATAAAAATAGAAAACGCCTCCTTTTTTATAATTAACAATACAATAAAATTTGGGGGTACTCTTAATTAAAATACCGGCATTAGGAAAATGTTTGTCTTTAAAAGAAAAAGAAGGCAACTCTATATTTTCTGACTCCTTGTCCCTCTGTTTTAATTGCCGGCTTGCCTCTAGATAAGTATAGCCATTTTGAATAAGATACCGATCATCAAGCGTCTTGAGAGAAATAATCCGATTGTTTTGGATACTTTCTCTCAAAACAGAGCTCATCTTATCAGCTAAGGGCATAAAGTTTGCTAAAATCTCTATACCGCAAGGAATAAAATAAGCTGTATTTCGGCTGCCGTAAATTCCTCCGACCGAGCCGTCAGGATGAATAAAATAGGAAAGAAATAACAAGCCCTTCTCTAAAAGCGGTCGAACCTCTTCGTTTTTCGATTTTAAATAATACTTAGCCAGGTAATCAAGGGAAAGAGAAAGATAACCAATATCTGCGGAACCATATTCAAAAAACCATCCCTCCTGGTTCTGCTCTTTTTTTAGAAATTCAATGATTTTATCGCACTCTTGCTGATAACGGCTATCGCCGGTTAAAAGAAATATATTATATAAAGCTGCCAGAGCCCCAATGTTTTGATTTAGAGCTTGCTTGTCTCTTTTCCCACACAACCAGTCAGCCGCCTTCCTCAAACCGGCGATAACCTTTTCCTTCTCTTTAATGTCGGGAAGTAAAAGAAGAGTTTCAGAGATGGCGTAACTTGAGAAAGCGGTAGCCACAAAACTTTTTTCATAAGGATACCATTCATTAAAAGAACCTTCCCTGTTTTGAATCTTCAACCAAAAACGCAATCCTCCATTAATCAATTCTCTTATCTCTTTTTTATGAAAAAACTGAGTTTCAGAATCAAGATAGAGCAAGGTTAGAATCAAACTTCCTTCTTGAAGGCGAACCGAAGGAGTATCAATAATTTTATAATGCCAAAAGCTTCGGTCAAAACAGCCGAAAGAAGGAGAGTATTTATTCCTATCACAGCAAGAAATTATCCGAGGAAAACAATCCAATAGATTTTTTTTATATATATCAATTGTCAAATTTTTTTACGAATTTTTTATCAATAAATTTATTCAAGAATTTCTTTTTCAAAAAGACGGGTAAAAGATAATAAAATCTTCTGAAAACCCTGTAAAAAAACAGCTTCAGAGTACTTATTTTTTCTTGGGGCGATTGGGAATTGAAAGCATTGTAACCGATCAAACTGTCTAAAAGATGAGCTCTTTTAACCTCGACCGGCTCCCTTTCTTCAAAACCTAAAATAACATAAGATATGGGGGAAAAGTTGTCCGGTATCTTTAAAATTTTCCTTAAATTTCTTTTTGGCGGCAATTGGCAAATCCAACAAGAACCCAAACCAAAATGCGTAGCCGCTAATAACAGGTTTTGAATGGCGGCAGCTCCCGATTGAATATGATCTTGGTATTCAAGGTTTCTGGTTCTCTTATCATAAACTATTAAGATTCCTATCGGAGATGTTTTTATG
The DNA here is from genome assembly GCA_030700195.1 of Candidatus Nealsoniibacteriota bacterium. Lineage (GTDB taxonomy): Bacteria > Patescibacteriota > Minisyncoccia > Minisyncoccales > MHMH01 > JAUYKD01. The sequence continues at coordinate 5,343 of JAUYKD010000006.1, forward strand.
GTTATCGCTCCCCCTTGATTGACTATTTCTTCTTTGATTTTTTGATCATTAACCACTATAAACCGCCATCCTTGGATATTGCAAGATGAAGGCGCGAAAGTGGCTATTTCAATCACCTTTTTTATCAAGTCATCGGGAATAGGATCAGCTTTAAACCTTCGAATGCTTCTTCTTTTCTTTATAATTTCGATTATATCCATGTTTAATACTTTAACAGAAAATTCATTTTCCGGCAATGAATCCCGCTATTCTTTCTGCCCTTTTTTGCCAGGTATATTGCTCTGAATCCTTAAAAGCTTTTTGAGAAATTCTATTCATGAGGTCTTCATCATTAATTAATCTTTTGATTGCCTTTGACCATTCTTCCGACGTGTTGGGATAAACCAATAAGGCGTTTTCTTCGTGGCGCAAAACTTCACTAACCGGTTCAGTTTTGGCTGCCACAATCGGTCTTTTAGCAGCCAAATACTCAAACATTTTGGCAGGCGAGTCTCCCGGCAAATCCCCCAGCTTAGGAATAACCAGAATATCAAAGGCCAAAAGATAAGCCGGCATTTTTAAACGAGAGAGCCGAGGATAAACCCTTAATTTGGCATCAACCCCTAAATCTTGAGCTGTTTTCTTTAATAATTCAGCTTCTCTTTCTTGTCCTCCTATTATTAAAAAAAGAACTTCCTGAGGCAAAAACTTTAAAGCTCCGACAATTTTATCTACTTGATAATTACTGTGAACTCCCCTTAAATCCAACCGGCCGGTATAGCCTACAATAATTTTATCCAGCGGCAGATTTAATTCTTGCCTTAATTCTTCTTTGTTTTTGTGATATGGGAAATCTTCTTTTTGAGAAGCCAGACAGAAAGCGACTATAATGTTCTTATTTAATTTTTCATAATATCTTTTCAGCGCATGACTGATGGCGATAATTCCATCGGAGTTTTTCACCATTAAATTCAACAAGGCCTGGATATGTGCTTTTCTTTTGGCGGCATGGACTTCAAAAAAGACCGGTTTTCTTAAAAAATATTTGCCGAAAAGCACGGCTAGAAAAAGATGCTGATCTCGAAAATAAATAATATCTATTTTCTTTCTCCAGGTAAATAAAAACCTTACTAAAGTAAAATTAGCTAAAATTACCTCCAGCCAATTAATCGCTCTAAATCGGCTCCATTGAAGATAATTACTGAAAGAATTCAGGACAATTATCGGAAACTCCTGGATTATCTGGTGCTCTTTCAAAAAATCTTCCTTCTCGGTTTTCTTTAAACGAAAAGAAGTGCTTACCAGGGTCATCTGAACGTCTTTGATTTTTGCCAGAGATTCGCAGGTTTTGGCAATATTGTGAACATGGGCCCTTTTAACCGAAAGATCGACCCGAGAAAGATAAAAAATTGAAGTCATTTCTTTAGAGTTTATTTTCATCAACTAATTTAACATCTTGATCAATAGAAAAATAATTAACAATCAAAAATCTTAAAACATTAATCGCCAACATCGCCGCCCAAATAATTAAAAACCAGAACCAGGCCGTTATTAAATCAAAGTAAAAAATGGATAATAAAAAGATTAAAAACAAAAAGACGTCGTGGCGGCGGGCTATTGAGCACAATCTTAGGGGAAAAATATTCAGAAAAGCGTTGATCGTCTTTTCTGTTTTACTTAAGTTTTTCTTTATTAAAAACTTATCTTTTTTCGACTTGTATTTAGCATAGATGAAATACCTAAGCTTATTGTTATAGCGAACCAATAAGAAAAGCAAGAAACCGCTTAAACCCAGGAGCAGGAAAACATCTTCACCGCTAATCAGAAAACGGTTGATGCCGACAGCCAAGATAAGCCCGTTTTGGATAAAAAGATGATAAACCTCGTCTAAATACGCTCCCCTTAAGGTAATAACTTTTTGATATCGGGCCACCTCTCCGTCAACCTTATCTAATAAGAAACTAAAATAGAAAAGAAGTAAAAACAAAAGGAAGAGAAATTTATCTTCATTAAAGATAATCAATAAGAGTATGGCGATTCCAAATAAGATATTGAACAAAGAAATATGATTGGGTTTTATTCCGCGGCCAGCCAATCTCAAAATAATCCTGGTAATATAAATGGATAATTCCCGGTGTTTTAAATAGCCCCAGTCTTTTGACCGCTGGTTTTGTTTTCGATGGGGCTGGCAGATTTCTTTTAATTCTTTGATTGTTTCCATTTAAATAAATTTTAAATTAATGATCGGCGCTAAACTAAATACTTTTTTAGAGATATTCTTTTCTTCAAGCAGAGAAAGTAAATAAGGAGCGGCCGAGTTATATTCTAAGTCCACTTTTTTTGTTTTAACGAAAAAAGGTAAATTAACGCCCTTTTTGAACAATAGTCTTTTGACTTTCGCGCTGTCGATTTTCTCCTGCGGAAATCTTCTGGTCAAATCGCCGTAACCGTGATCAGCCGACCAGAGAAAATTTTCAGCTCCAGCAGCTCCTTTATTAACGTAACTTTTTAAATTGAATGAGCCCGATAAAATAACCGGCGAGCCGCTTGAAACTTTGTTAACGTTATGCCGATAAAGAAAAAGGGTGTGATCTGGGTCTTTTTTTATTTCCTCAATACCATTGTGATAATGGTCGGAAAAATGCTCCAACTCCGTTTCTCCGCCAAAAACTTCGGCAAACAAATCCTTTAAAATGGAAAAAGTCGTCAAACGATAGGCGAATCCGTAGTTCATCAACATTTTCAAGGCCTTTAAAATTATCGGAAAGTTTGGCGAAGATTTATCCAATTTGACGAATTTCGGCTGGTAAATTGTTTCTTTTAAAATATCTTCTTCCAAAATATCATCCAGCGATTCTCCGGCCGTATGATAAAGAAGGCAAATCTGCCCTTTTCTTATCCCCCATTCTTTGGCTTGTTCTTCGTTAAAAACATCGTCCACTGCCTGGAATTCCATAAAATGATTGCCTCCGAAATGCTTGCCCATTTTTCTTTTTAAACGCAGGGTTCCTTGCCGCCATTCTTTACGAATCCCGGAATAGTTAAATTGAGAAATGTCTTTGCGGCAGATTCTCTGAAATTCCTCCGTGGAAAGAGAAAACTTGTCCTGCAGCGGAAAACGGAAATAATTAAATAAATTCCTAACCAAACCTTTATTAAAATTAAGCAGAACTTTTTCCAATTTGGGCAGCAATGCGTCTTCGTAAAAAAGGTTTGTCTTAAGTAAGGCCATGCCGCAATTAAGCCCTCGCGAGCGGAACTGGGGGTAAAGGCAGTCCTCGGTTAAAATAGCCAGACTTGATGGAATGTCTATCCGGTAACCCAAGTTGGCGTATTTGGATTTTAAATGAATGTCTGGAAAAGCCACCACCTCTTTTACTCCGGGCAAATTTGATATTTCATTAACCCTTCTCTTGACCTCCGGAGAAATATTTTTTTCGTCAAGGATTATTGCCATTTTTACCAACCTCTTCTAATAATATCGCAGATGAATCTGACATCTTTTTCCCGAATTTTCATATGTATGGGCAAGCAGAGGTATTTCAGCTCTATTTCGTCCATCATCGAAAATTTTCCTTTGGCATAGGGTTTGAAGACCTTATAAACATCGCTCCTGATATGAACCGTGTTGGTTTCCACTCCTTTTTCTTTCAATTTTTTGGCTAACTTATCCCTGTTTTCAACCAGTATTGTCATTAACCAAGCGGTATCACCCTTTTTGCTCGGTAAAAATTCTATGCCCTCGGCATTTTTCAAAAGTTGACGATATAAATTGCTGAGTCTTTGATAATGAGAATGTATTTTGTTCCATTCTTTTAAGTGCTGTAAGCCGATGGCAGCGTTAAAATTATTCATATGATATTTATACCCCGTTTCCCAAACATCATACGTCATCTCTCTTCTTTCCCAATTTTTAAACTGCTGCCAGCCCTTTTTTATCTTCAAGTCCCGGTCAATACCAAACCACCTGATTCTTTTTGCCTTTTTAAAATCTTCTTCTTTTTTCATAACAATCATTCCTCCGTCAATCGTGGTCAAATACTTAATGGCTTGAAAGCTAAAACAGCCGAAGTCCCCGATAGTGCCCGCATATCCCTTGACTTTCTTGCCGTAATAATAAGCTCCCAGGGCCTGAGCCGCGTCTTCAATCACCGGCAATTTATGTTTTTTGGCTATAGCCATAATACTGTCCATATCGCACAGACATCCTCCATAATGCATAACTACAATGGCTTTGGTTTTTTTGGTAATCTTTTTTTCCAAATCAGCCGGGTCCAATGTCAAATCGTTTTTAACATCAACAAACACCGGTACGGCTTTTTGATAAAGAACGGGATGAATGGTGGCAGAACAGGTAAACAAAGGCACCAAAACCTCATCACCTTCCTTAATCCCGGCCAAAATATAAGCTAGATGGAGAGCGGCTGTGCACGAACTGACGGCAACCGCATATTTTGTTTTGAATTTTTCAGCGAATTTCTTTTCAAAGATCGGGATTAAAGGCCCTTGGCCGATAAACTTTGATTTAAGAACTTTGGCCACTTCAGAAATCGCCTTGTCTGAAATATAAGGATAAAACAAAGGTATTTTATAAGGCTTCTCTTTAACTACTTTTATTTTAGGCGCCTTCATTAGAAATAAACCTTAAGGTTTTCGGTTCCCCGCCTAAGTAAGCAATAGGCTTATTTTCTTTGAGCCAGCGATATGTTTTACCCAAACCCTCTTCTAAATCTATTTTCGCCTCCCAATCAAGCAATCTTTTTGCTTTTGAGGCATCTCCGATCATATTGCCGACTTCAGCGTATCTCGGCTCGATAAATTCAACGTTAAGCTCCCGGCCGGTTATTCTTTTCAATATATTGATCACGTCTAAAATGGAATAATTCTTCCCGGAGCACAGATTGATAATCTCTCCGGCGGGCAAATTTCTCGCCGCCCAAATTCCCTTAACTATTTCTTCAGCAAACGTCCAATCCCTTTTTTGGGCTCCTGATCCGTAAACCTGCAAGGGCAGGCCTTTTTCAATGTATTCAATATACTTTGACATCACCTTTCTCCTGTCCTGGTAAAATCCGTAGCCGTTAAACGGCCTGACAACAACAATCTCGGCTCCATACATATTATACCAATTCTGGCACATTAAATCGCAGGCCGCTTTTGACGTGGCATAAGGAGAGGCCGGACTGAAAGAATGATCTTCCGATTGTTTTTCCAAACCTGGCTTCAAAGTGCCGTAAACCTCAGACGAGCTGATGTAAACCAGCTTGACCTTGTGATTGGTGCAGGCCTTTAAAACATTGAGGGTACCGCTGATATTTGCTCCCATAAACAATTCGGGATAGCGCATAGAAGTGTCGGTATGGGTAAAAGCGGCAAAATGAAAAACCAGCGATTTTCCCTTAATCGCTTTCTCAATTTGCTCGTAATTGCGGCAGTCCTGGCCGTGCTTCAGATCAAACCCGTACAAGTCAATTTCCGGATGCTCTCTTTCTATATATTGTTCAAAATTAGTTCCAAAAAACCCTCTGTTCCCGGTAACTAAAATTTTCTTATAAGAAGGATTTTCCATATTATTTTAAGTAATATTTCGCTTCTTTAGTATAACTTGACGACTCTTTTTAGTCAACAAAGGCGATTTAAAACAGAAAAGCCAATTTGCTTTTGCGCAAACTGGCTTTTTTAGGGTTATTCTCTTGGAAAATGTTTCAAAACAATTCTCATCTCATTCCCTTTTCTTTCATAGCCCAATTTTTCGTAAAAAGAAATATTATCATCAGAACAATTAAGAACTACTCTGAAGCAATTCCTTTTTCTGATCTCCTGGTCCACGGCTTGCATCAGCATCGTAGCTATTCCTTGACCTGAACACTTTTCATGAACAACCACGTTTTCCACGTGAGCCATAAAAGTGCCGTTTCCGAAAAACTCTTGCTGAAACAAAACAGTGGCTGTGCCAACGACCATGTTGTTTTTTTCAGCTACAATAGTCCAATAGACGGGGTTTAAGGTTATCTTTCGGAAAATATGTTTTGCTTTCTTGATACTCAAACCGCCTATTGGTATTAACCGGTCCAGAGTTTCCAAAAAACCTTTTTCAAGATCTTTTACCCTTAACTGCCTTACAATAATCTCTTCCAATTTAATATCCTTTCTTGGTTTTCAATAATTTAACACTATACCAATATTAAAAATAAAAGTCAAATAAGCTCTTCCAACGCGCTTTTCAGCTCTCTCCCCAAAGTCTGCGGAGTCAGCTTTTCTTGATATACCTTGTAGCCGTTTTCGGCTATTCTGTTTCTTAGTTCGGGATTGTTCTTCAATTCCATTATCTTT
>JAUYKD010000025.1 GCA_030700195.1 Candidatus Nealsoniibacteriota bacterium
CATTTTTCACATCGGCCGTATTTGTCATTTGCCAGTTTTTCTAAAGCCAGGTTAATATCCTTTGCCCTTGTTTCTAGACTGAATTCAACCGGCAAGCGAGAGGTATATTCTGTAACCTCATCAGCCGACTCTTCCAGATTGTCGCCGAATTTAGGGAAAGCGGTGTCCCAGTCCCCCTTAAGCTTCGGATCTTTGTTGGCGAAAGTGGCCAGCTGTTTTTCAATGGCTGATTTTTCTTTTTCAAGCTTTTCTTTAATTGATTGTTTGTCCATGTTAGAGTAATTTTTGTTTTAATTTGATAATTTTTAAGGCTGATTCATCAATTGTTTTTTCGCTTATTTCGTTGTTTTTAACAGCCTCAACTAATATTTGAGCCGCTGTTTTAATAGTTTCATCCCGGCCGGTGAAAATAAGCATATCAACGCCAGCCATAATAGGCAGGGTGACGATACTTTTTAAAGAGAACCTGTCGGTTAGGTTGTCTTGAGGCAAGGCATCGGTAATAATAATATATTCCTCCCCCAAGCTTTTTTTTAAAAGCCCTATTCCTTTTAGAGACAAGGCAAAGGGCAGATCCGGATCTATTTCAGAGTAGATGGCGTTTGAAACCATGACCAGTTCCGGTTGAGCCGACATAACTTCTTGGAATTGCCTGAATCCCGGCGTTTTTTCTAAAGTGGCTAACTTTTTATCCGGGTTAAAATCAATATTGCCGTAGCCGGGAAAGTGTTTAATGGCTGTTATAATGCTGGCTTCTTTTTGTCCTAAAATCAGGGCTTTAGCCAGAATACTTGTTTCTTGCTCATTTTTCTGGAAAGAGCGGTTGAAAAGAAAATCATCCGGACCGGTTGAATCTAAAACAGGAGCTAAATTAAGGTTAATGCCAAGTTTTTTCAACTCCTCTCCTCTTTCCACCCCGATATTATATGCTTCTGTGGCGTTAGTTATTTCAGAAGGAGAAGTTTTCTCCCGGATAAAGCTTATCGGGCTGATGACTCCCCCTTCCTGATCAACAGCTATAAAAAGAGGAAAACCATTACTGTTTAAAGAAGCTTGTTGAAGGTCTTCTACGAGTTTTTTTACTTGAGCAGCGCTTTCTATATTTTTTTTCAATAAAAGAACGCCGCCCGGTCGTACTTTTTCAATGAGTTGTTGAGTCTCTTCGGTAAAAACAGTTTCTTCTATCCCCATTAAAAAAAGCTGACCGACCTTATCTTCAAGAGCCATATTCCCTAAAATAAATTCAGCCCTGTTTTCAGGGCTGAAAGAAACGGTTGAAGCAGCCTCTTTTAGTTTTTCCAGCGTTTTCTCCATGCTTTTCCAGGAAGTGGTTATAACTAAGTAATTATTGTAAATCGAATAAACAATGCCAGTATCTTGGCGGCTGAAGGTTTGGAACCTAAAAGGAAGAGATTGGTAGTCGGCCTCTTTAAAAGAGGAAGACAGGGCCGGGTCTTCTTTGCCCAGTAAGACAAATATATTTTCAAGGTCTTGTTCCATAGTGGATTCCCACGAGCTCATAATTTCAGCCATTTCTCCTTTTGTTTTAACGATAATTCCGAACCGGTTGCCCTCTTCTTGGGAATAAACAAATAAAGTGAAATCATTTTCCAGCCGGTCATAAAATCCCTGAGGAGGATTGATGCTATAAGCATTAAAGAATGAATCCAGCTTTATTATTTCATTCTTCTCAAGGTCTTTTATTAAAACTCTAGTCAGGGCTTCTTGGTCCATTGGCTGGTTTAATACTTGGAAAAGCAGATAAGGGTTGACCGAATCAAGGGTTTGAGTGGAGTCAGTTTCAATTAAAGAAAGCGGAATAATAATTTCTTGTTTAACTGTTTCTTGGGTTTCTTTTGACGGAGCGGGAGTTCTTTTGGCAAAATACCAATAAAAGAAAGTTGCGATTGAAGCTAAAATAGCCACCATCAGTAAAAAAACGATAATTCTGATCCAAAGTTTCTGTTTAACGTTTATTCTTCCGACAGCTAATGCCCCAGGTTCAGTGGGCTTTATAACAGCAGCAACTTTAGGAGGAATAACAGAGGCGCTTTCTCTGCCTTCTGCTTTGGCTTTAACCCTTTCCAGAAATTCCTGTCTTGTTCTTTCTTCTTTCAATTGGGTTTCTTTAAGCGCTTCGCTTAATCTTTCTCCTCTGACCTGTTCTTTTTGTTTTCCTTCTTCTTTTAAAGAAGCTTCTCTGGCTTCCCTTTCTTGCTTCATCCTTTGAGTTTCCTGGATTTTTTGTTCAGCTTGTTTTTCTATGGAGTCCCTTTCCACCGCAGCTTTTTTAGCCATTTCTATTCTTTCTCTTTCATTTTTTAATTCCTCTTCTGTTTTTATTTTAGACAGCCTTTCCATTTCATTATTAGATTCTGACTCTCTAAGACGAGAGACGTCTTTTTTCATGGTTTTGACTTCGTCCCTAGCCAAAAGCTCCTTTTCTTGGGAAGGACTCTCTAACTTTTTATTTTCTTCTTGTTTCATTTTTGAACTTCTTTTATTGAAAGGTTTATTCTTCCTTGATCATCTACGGAAATAACTTTAACCGGGACAATATCCCCGATATTAACAACGTCCTCAACTTTTTCAACTCTTCGGTTAGCCATTTGGGAGATGTGCACCATTCCTTCTTGTCCGGGCAGAATTTCAACAAAAGCTCCGAAGTTCAGTATTCTTTTAACCTTGCCTTGGAAGACCTCTCCGACTTTCACCTCCCTGACTATATTTTTAATCCATTCAACCGCTTTTTTGGCAGATTCTTCCTTATCAGCCGTAATAAATACTCTGCCCGTGTCTTCAATATCAATTGAAACAGCACATTTATCTATTATTTCATTGATTACTTTTCCTCCCGGGCCCACCACTTCTCTTATTTTATCAGGTTTTATCTGTAAAGTAAAAATCCGGGGAGCCCAAGGAGAAAGTTCTTTCCTCGGCTCGGCAATGGTTTTTGATATTTTATCCAGAATATGGAGTCTGGCTTTTTTCCCGGCCGCCAGAGCTTCTTTAAAAATGTTTTCGGTTATGCCGTCAAATTTAACATCCATTTGCATGGCGGTTAGGCCGTTTTTAGTTCCGGCCATCTTAAAATCCATGTCGCCGTGATGGTCTTCCGGGCCTTGAATGTCGGTCAGTATTTTATAGTTTCCGTTTTCATCGCTCATTAGCCCTATGGCAATTCCGGCCGCCGGGCCCTTAATCGGCACTCCAGCGTCCATTAAAGCCACGCTGGCCGCTGAAACAGAGGCCATGGAGGTTGAACCGTTGGAAGAAAGAATTTCAGTGACGATTCTCATGGTATAGGGAAATTCTTCAAAAGATGGAACAAGCGTAGATAAAGCTCTTTCGGCCAGCATGCCGTGTCCAATCTCTCTTCTGCCCGGCCCTCTCATCGGTTTTACTTCTCCGGAACAATACGGCGGGAAATTATAATGGTGCATAAAGCGCTTTTTGCCTCTTATTTCCATGCCTTCAAGAAGTCTGACGTCGCTCGGGGTTCCTAAGGTTAAGATAGAAAGGGCCTTGGTTTGTCCTCTGGTAAAAAGTCCTGTGCCGTGGGTTCTGGGCAGAATACCGGCTTCTATATGAAGCTCTCTTACTTCGTCCAGTTTTCTGGAATCAGGCCTTTTTTCTTGATGAAGAGCTGCTTGATGAATCAGTTTGTTTATTTCTTTTTCAAAGAAAGACGTGACATATTTTGCTTTACCCATATTCGGATACTTTCCTTCAATAAAATACTTGGCTTCCTCTTGAAGTTCGCTGATTGGGTCGCCTCCATTTGATTTTTTAGTTTGAAATAGCGCTTTTTCTAATTTGTCTCCCAAGAATTCCCTGGTTTCTCTTTCTGTTTCTTCATCGCTATCTGAATCCTGGAAAGCAGATTTTTCTTTGCCTGTTTTTTTAATAATTTCCTTTTGGAAATCAATGATTTTTTCTATTTGAGGGCAAGCTGTTTTATAGGCTTCTAAAATTGTATTTTCTGAAATTTCCGCTCCTTCCATTTCAACCATATTGATAAGTATTTTATGGTCTTTTTCAATGCCCACCAAAGTTAAATCCATTTGGCTTTCTTTTCTTTCTTCATAAGACGGGTTTATTAAAAGCTTGTCTTTAAGACTGCCTATTCTTATCGGAGCAATGGGACCGGACCAGGGAATATCAGAGATACTTAAGACGATGGAAGCGGCCAGCAGGCCCGGAATGTCAGGATCGTTCTCTCCGTCCCAAGAAAGGCAGGTGATAACCACCTGCACTTCGTTGTGCAGGCCCTTGGGGAATCTTGGCCTGATAGCTCGGTCAATAGCTCTGGCTGTTAAGAGAGCTTCATCAGCCGGTTTTCCTTCTCTTCTCATAAAGCGCGAGCCGAGGATTTTTCCGGCCGCATAAAATCTTTCTTCATACTCAACCGACAAAGGGAAAAAATCTATGCCTTGTCTTTCTTGTTTTGACATAACGACCGTAGCTAAAACAACAGTGTCTCCATATCTGACAAGGCAGTTGGCGTTGGCCTGTTCGGCCAAATTGCGCATTTCAACGGT
>JAUYKD010000026.1 GCA_030700195.1 Candidatus Nealsoniibacteriota bacterium
TTCTCCATTCAAAAAAAGATAATTTTTCTTCTTAAGGAGCTTGATGATTTTCTCCAATCTGCCGACAAAGCCAAAGGATAAAGAGTCCCACGAATGCATATTCAGCGTTATAAAAGAAGGACTGTGGATAAAGAATAGGAATTTATAAAAAAAGAGGGGCAGCCCTTTTATCCAAGCACCGGCCAAAGGAACGCCCAAGAGTTGACCCCGAACGGGAATTTCTAAAATTTTTAATCCAGCGGGATAATGAATTAATAAAGGCTTCCTGCCCTGATAACCCCGATATTTTTTAAAAGGCACGTAGCGAGGCAAAATGCTGGAATCGTAAAGAAATCCCTTTTCTTCCAGAATCTTCAACCCATCTTCATCCATAACGTGAGAGGGCGCGCGAAATCCTTTAGGAGAGATTTGAAATACTTTTTGGAAAAGTTCGTTAAAACTATCAAGCTCTGTCTTTCTTTCTTCAAAAGATAAACTGTTCCAAAAACGATGAGTGAAACTATGAGAAGCAATCTCATAATTTTTACTCCACTCTTTGACCAAGTCGCTGTATTTTTCCAGAACTTCTCCAGTCACAAAAAGAGTGGCCGGAATGTCGTATTTCTTAAAAACTTCTAAAATTTGGTTTACTTCCTCAATCCCCTTATTCTCTACATCTATGGAAGCAAAACATATTTTAGTCGTCACCCCGTTAGAAATTTGCATAGATATTATTGGTCCGAAAAGAATAAAAATTCTTTTTGGACAAAAAATTTAATAGAATAAAGTAATTGTTTAAACTTTGACATATTTGACTATGACAAATTTCTAACGGGGCGGGTGAAAATATTCAATAATTTTCTTTAAACTTTGCTCCAGAGAATTTTTCGGCTGATAACCGATGGCTTGTTTTATTTTACTGATATCCGGCTTGCGATGGGCCATATCTTCAAACCCTGGCCCATAAGCTTGAGAATAAGGGATGAAATTAATCGCCGAATCACTTTTAACAAGCGCTTTAATTTTTTTAGCCAATTCTTTTATGCTGATTTCTTCCTCTGACCCCAAGTTAAAAATTTGGCCCGGAGCTCCCTGATGTTCCATTAAATCCATCAAAGCTCCTGCCACATCATCAATATCGGCGAAACAGCGGCTCTGTTCCCCGTCGCCAAAAACAATAATTGATTTGCCCTCCAAGGCCTGTTTAATAAAGGTCGGCACTACCATGCCGTAAAACCCTGTTTGTCTTGGGCCAATAACATTAAAGAGACGAACAATAATCGCCGGCAGTTTCTTTTCCCTAAAATAAGCCAAAGCCAAAAATTCATCGCTTCCCTTAGATAAAGCATATCCCCAGCGGTCATTGTAAGCTGAGCCGTAAACCCTGTCGCTTTCTTCTTTAAAAGGCAAGCTGTCGTTCTTGCCGTAAACCTCGGAAGAAGAAGTTAAAAGAACGGGCAGATTATTCTTGCAAGCCAACTCTAAAATCATTTCCGTTCCTTTAAGATTATTGAGAAAAGACTCGAGCGGCTTTTCCATTACTGTTTTAACGCCAACCGAAGCTGCTAAATGATAAACTTGCCCTACCTTATCTATAACTTCTAACATTAAGCTCCTATCCAAGACAGAACCCTCTATAAAATGAAAATTCTGATTATTTTGAAGATGTTTTATATTGTCTCGACTGCCCGTAGACAAATCATCCACCACAAAAACCTCTTTTCCTTGTGAAAGAAGCTTCTCTGCTAAATGAGAACCGATAAAGCCGGCTCCGCCGGTTATTAAAATGATATTTTTACTTTTCTCCATTGTTTTTAATCATTTCTGCCAAGCCGGTCTCTAAATTATATTCCGGCTGCCAGTTTAAAATCTTTTTAGCTAAACTAATATCAGCTAAAGAATGTTTGGCTTCTCCGGGACGGGGAGGCAAATGAACAGCTTCTCCGCCAATAAGCTTAACCAACTGATTAATTGTGCGGTTATTGCCGGCTCCAATATTTATAGCTTCTCCATCCCCGCTTTTACTTTCCATAGCTAAAATATTGGCTCTGATCACATCTTTAATGTAGGTAAAATCGCGACTCTGCTCTCCATCGTCAATCACCGTCAAAGGCTTTCCTTCTTTTTTTTGTCCAAGAAATATGCCAATAACCGTGGCATAAGCTCCTTCTTGAGGCGCTCGAGAGCCAAAAACATTAAAATATCTCAGAGATAAAGTGGGCAATTCGTAAAGCTGTGAAAAAATCCTGCAATAAAGCTCTCCTACGTATTTCTGCAAACCATAAGGATTTAAAGGCTGAGTTGGCATATCCTCTCTGGTAGGAAGTCCCTTTGGATTGCCATAAACTGAAGATGAAGAAGAATAAATAACTTTTTTTACTTTAGCATCTCTAGCTGCCACTAAAACATTTAAGGTGGCGTTTAAATTATTTTCATTTGAACCAATCGGGTCTTTAATTGAGAGGGGAATTCTGGGACGGGCGGCCAGATGAAAAACAAAATCTATTCCTTTAAAAAGAGGATTAATATCTTTGAGATTTCTTAAGTCCAGCTGATGAAATTCAGCTTTTGGGTTAATGTTTTCTTGAACGCCGCCCGAAAGATTATCTATTATAATCACCTTCTCTCCTTTTTCAATTAGAGTATCAACCAAATGAGAGCCAATAAAGCCAGCTCCCCCGGTCACAATTATTTTAGCCATTAAGTAAAATTTTAATTAACGAACGATAGTAAAGTTGAAGAAGAGATAAATCTCTTCGCCTGTTTTAAAATGTTTTTCTTAATCCGTATTTTTCCGGGTCAGCTATCCCTTGCTCGTCCATCAATGCATTATTAATTTCTTCAGCCACCTTATGAATTTTTAAATCAACTCCCTTAGAATCAGCCAATTGAATTAAAGCCTTAATATCTTTGGGCAAGCATTTGCCTCCATAACCTCGATAACCTTTATGAAAAATATTAAGATGAGTCCGGCCAATTCTTTTATCGGCTGCGGCCGCCTCCACCATTCTGTCATAGCCTACCCCTAATTTCTGACAAAGATCGTACATCTGATTGGCAAAGCTCACTTTAACTGAAAACCAAGTATTGCCGAAATATTTAACAAGCTCTGCTTCAGTAGAAGGTAAAATTCTTTCAAAAGGAGCCAGAGGCAATAACTGCATTACATCTCCCGCCACTGTTTGGCTTTTTTCTGTATAACCCACAATCTGGCGATCAGGATAAGCCATGTCTTGGTCTGCCGTCTCTTCGGTCAAAAATTCAGGATTCATTAAAACCTTGTGCTGAGGATACTTTTGCTGAAACATTTCGGTAGTGCCCGGCATAACCGTTGATTTTATAACAATAGTTTTTTCTCCA
>JAUYKD010000033.1 GCA_030700195.1 Candidatus Nealsoniibacteriota bacterium
AATTCCGGAAGATACCATGACCCGTGGTCTTGTTGGTTATTGGGGGTTTGAGGAAGGTTCGGGTTCTGTAGCTTATGATGCGTCAAATAATGGGAATGACGGCACATTGAATTGGATGTCTACCAGCACCAACGCTTGGACACAGGGTAAGGTCGGAGGCGCTCTCCAATTCGACGGGGCGGATGATTATGTGGGGGTGGATAATGAATCAAATTTTGATTTTCTGACTAATTCGGGGAACGCTTTTTCAATGGAGTTTTGGGGATATATGAACGCTCTCGGAGGCAGGATTATTACCAAGATGAACGCTTACGCAGACGGAGGAATTCAGATAACCAATAGCGGATATGAAGGGTCTAATGTCGAATTTGGCGTAGGGCAGAATAGCACTAATGTTCTCGGAAGAGAGTCGGTCGGAGGTTCTTTTCCGCTGAATACCTGGAAACATATAACCGTCACATACAACGGCAGCGGATACGCGGTGGCTAATTTTAAGATTTACATTGACGGAGCGGAAGCAAGCTACGCAACCCACGCCAGCAGCAATAAAATTACAGGTTCTCCGGCAACATTCAATAATTCAGAACCGCTGAGAATAGGCAAAAGAGGGGCGGGAGCTTTTACGAACGGTCTTATTGACGAAGTTCGCATATACAACAGGGCGTTGTCAGCGGAAGAGGTGAGGTATCACTACAATAGAGGGGGACCGGTGGCAGAGTGGAAGATGAATGAAGGGGAGGGAGGGGGTAGCGGCACGGTTTATGATTCAACTCCCAACAATAATGATGGAACTTTAATATTGGGTGTCTCTGGCAATGCCGCCACCTCCAGCGCCTGGGTACAGGGAAAATACGGTTCTGCTCTTTCGTTTGACGGCGTGGATGATTATGTGCAAGCCACAGTTACCCAAACCAAAACCACTTATTCTCTGTGGGTGAAAAGCAGTGGAGTTTGGGAGCATGTAGCCAAAGTTAACAGCGCTTATTATGTCAACGGAGTAGAAGGAACCCCGACTTCTTTCCCAATTTATGTTTCAGGAAATACTGTTCAGATAGGAAAGACGGATGCCACTACATATTTCACCGGACTCATCGACGACGTTCGTATTTACAACTACGCTCGCACGCCCGATGAAATCCAATTGGATTATAATCAAGGGTTGAGCGCGCACTTTAAGTAGAAAATCAAAAAGCTCCCTTGCGAGAGCTCTTCGGAGAACGAACGATTTCCGATCGCAGCAGAATTATCAATCTAGCTACATTATAGCAAGCCAAAAGGCCTTGTCAAGAAGCCAGATTAAGTTGGACTATAATAGAGGGCTTTCTATGCATTTTAAATAGTGGTATAATAATTAGTAGCATAGTAATGATTCGTGGTATAATAATAATTAATAATTAACAATTAACTGCACTTATATGGAAAACATACTTAGTCGTATTATTAAGATAAATATATATGTATTGGTATTTTTAATACCTTTATTCTTCCTGCCTTTTACTTTTGAGGCGTTTGAATATAATAAACAGCTCTTAATGTTTTTTCTGGTATCTTTAGCTTTTTTTGCTTGGCTGGCTAAGATGGTTATTTATGACAGAGAAATACGCTTTCGCCGCTCTCCCTTGGACGTATTTGTTTTGGCATTTATGTTTGTGGCGATTTTGTCGGCTATTTTCTCGGTTGATAAAGGCTCAAGCTTGTTTGGTTTTTATGTTAAGTTTTCCGACGGATTAGTGGGGCTTTTATCTCTAGGGGCTTTGTATTTTTTAATAACTAACAACGTCAGCGCCAAGAAAGAAGAATCAGACATTTCAATGCCAGGATTGCTCAAGACCTTTTCTTGGTCGGTTTTCGGCGTGGTTTTATTAAGCTATTTGTCTGTTTTTGGGGGTTTAATACAGATTGGCAGGTTTATTTCTTTGCCGGCCATATTGACTTCTCGTTTGTTTAATACTGTTTCGGGCACGTTTGACGGATTGGCCGTATTTTTGGCGGTGGCCGCCGTGTTTTTTGTCGGCCAGCTCTTGACTTCCAAAGAAAAATCTTCAATTTTAAGATATTTGTTTTTAGCTTCAATCGTCGGACTATTAGTAATAATTGATTCTACTCCGGCTTGGCTTATTTTAATCACCACCTTAACGCTGTTTGTTGTTTTGAGTTTATGGAAAAGAGTATTCAGGGACAATGTTAATCGACTTTTAGTCCCGATATTTTTGATAGTTATTGCCGGCGCTGGCATATCTCTTCAGCCCGTCAGGAGTGTTTTTGGAGAAAGCGCGGCCATAGCCAATCTGCCGAAAGAAGTGATTTTAGACCAGCAAACCTCCTGGAAAATCGGGCTGGGCGGAGCGACAGAAAGCGTTAAAAGCGGGTTTATTGGCTCGGGCATTGGTACATTCTTTTACGATTTTACTAAAGAAAAACCATCAAGTATCAATCAGACATTATTGTGGCAGGTCAGGTTTGACCGGGCGGGAAGTTATCTGGCTGAAATTTTAGCTACCATGGGATTTTTGGGTATGCTTTCTTATTTGGCTCTTTTGGCCATATTTTTCATAATAAGCTACTTATTTTTGAAAGAGAAATCTGAATCTCTGTTTTTGTTAATGTTCTTTACTTCATTATTCGTCAGTCAGATTTTCTATTATCAGAATACAACCCTGGCTTTTCTTTTCTGGCTTGTTTTGGGTCTCTCGGTTATTTCCTGGCAAAAGCCGATCAAGGAAAAACAGGTTTCCTTTAAGGATTTTCCGGAGTTGAATCTTGTTTTTTCAACCTTGGTCATTCTCTGTGGAGTATTTTTCGCTGTAATGTACTTTTTCAATGTTAAGTACTATATGGCAGACATGAATTATGCCAGAGGTCAAAGAATGGTTGTCGGCCAGGAGCGGACCGCCTACTTGGAACAGGCAGTCAGATTGAATCCAAGCAGGGCTCAATACCGAATAGTTCTTGCCCGGGCATATATAGACGAGCTTTCGATACTGGCTGTTGGACCGCAGACCGAACAAAATTCAGCCAGGATTCCTTTATTGATGCAAGCCGGCGTTGAACAGGCGTTAACCTCGACCAATTTATCTCCAAATAGAGCTTCAATATGGGAAGTAGTCGGCAAGATATACCGCGATATAAGATCGCTTGTCAGAGAAGGCGCCAAAGAGGCCTCTGAAAAAGCTTTTAAAAAAGCTATTGACCTTGATTCGAATAATCCGGCGCTTTATACCGAGTTAGGCAAGCTTTATGTGATGAATGACGAACCGGATAACGCCAAAGAGCAATTTTCAAAAGCCCTGGCCTTAAAGCCGGACCATGTTGACACTCTTATTCAGAATGCGCTGTTTTTGGAGAGAGAAGGGGATTCAGACGGCGCCATTGAAAAAATTCAATCTTTGCTTGTTAATTATCCTTATAATGTTGAACTTTCTTTTCAGCTCGGCCGGCTTTACTTCAACAAAAATATGGTGACAGAGGCCATTAACAGATTTAACAATGTGATAGCTTTGTCTCCCAATCATTCCAACGCCCTTTATTCTTTGGGAGTGGCTTATGCCGCCAAAGGAGAAAAGGCCTTGGCTATTCAGGCGTTTGAAAGGGTCTTGCAGTTAAATCCCGGCAACCAGGACGTTCAGAGCAAGATAGAACAATTAAGATAGTAAAGCGCTTGACAAGTTTTCGATACCGAGTATAATCAAAATATCTATAGCTTTTGAATAAAGTTGTAATCAACCATATATACTTGATTTCGCTTTCTGACTAAAATTTAATTAACAAGAATTTACCCTAAAAGAATAAGGATTAGGGCTTTTTAAGTTGTACTTATGAGAAATCTTCAATTCAAAAACTTTGGCAAATCAAAGGTTCATCTGCCATTGCCTTATTTATTGAAAGTGCAGAAGGATTCTTGGGAAAACTTTTGGTCTTCGGACCTCAAAGAGCTTTTTACTGAAATGTCTCCGTTAAGAGACTATACCGGGAAAGAGTTCGAGCTTTGGTTTATTGACTATAAATTAGACAAATCAAAGTATAAAACAGACCTTGAAGCAAAACAGAACAACGATTCTTACGAAGCGTCTTTAAGAGTTAAAACAAAACTCGTTAATCTTAAAACAAAAGAAATTAAAGAGCAGGAAGTATTTTTGACTGATTTTCCGTTAATGACCGAAAGGGGCACTTTCATTGTTAATGGAGTTGAGAGGGTGGCTATTGCCCAGCTTATTCGTTCTCCCGGAGCTTTTATTACAGCTAAACAAATAGGAGGCAGGAATTATTTTGGGGCTAAAATTATTCCAAACAGGGGAGCTTGGCTTGAATTTGAATCAGACACGTCCGGCTTTATCGGAGTTAAAATTGACCGCAAAAGAAAAGTGGCTGCCACTACTCTTTTGAGGGCTTTTGGCGTTGAAAAATTTGATGATTCCTTAAAGCCGACTTTGGAAAAAGATTTGACTAAGACCCAGGCAGAAGCGGTGGTTGAAATTTATCGGAGATTAAGGCCCGGTGATTTAGCCACTTCCGATTCTGCCCAGGAACTAATTAATAATATGTTTTTCAATTTTGAAAGATATGATTTATCAAAGGTTGGACGGTGGAAGACCTGGCAGCGTTTGCCTGAATTGAAGTCCAAAAAAGAAACCAATGAAGTCAGCATTAAAGACAGGGTTTTAAAGCCGGAAGATATCGTGGCTGTTTTGAAAGAAATAGTTCGTTTGAATAATGACCCTAATGCCAAGCCGGATGAAATTGACCATTTGGGCAACAGAAGGGTCAGAAGATTAAACGAGCTTCTGCAGAACAGAATGAGGGTGGGCATGATGAGAATGGAGAGAATTATCAAAGACAGGATGTCAACCCTTGATACTTATACTTTAACCCCCGGCCAATTAATAAATCCAAGGCCGGTTATGGCAGTTATCAAAGAATTTTTCATGTCAAGCCAAATGTCCCAGTTTATGGACAACGAAAACCCTTTAGCCGAACTTGAGCACAAAAGAAGATTATCAGCTACCGGCCCCGGAGGTTTAACTCGTGAAAGAGCGGGGTTTGAAGTAAGAGACGTTCAGCCTTCGCACTACGGCCGAATCTGTCCAATCCAAACCCCTGAAGGTCCGAATATCGGGCTGGTCGGGCATTTGGCTGGATATGCCAGAATTAATCCTTACGGTTTTATTGAAACGCCTTATTTCAAGGTGAAGAATGGGAAAGTGACCGAAGAGGTTCATTTTTTTTCAGCCTACGAAGAAGAAAAATACAATATTGCCACCGCCAGCATACAAATTAACGACAAAGGAAATATTTTAGCAGACAAGGTGGCCGTTAGATCAAAAGGCGAGCCAATTATTGTCGATAAAGACAGAATTGACTATATTGATGTTTCTTCCGAACAGTTTATTTCTTTAGGAACATCTCTTATTCCGTTTTTGAGGAATGATGATGCCAATAGAGCTTTGATGGGCTCTAATATGCAGCGTCAGGCAGTTCCATTGATAAAACCGCAAATTCCTTTTGTCCTGACCGGGTCGGAAGAAAAGGTAGCCAGGGATTCGGGTCAAGAAGTGATAGCGGAAGAGAGCGGAATTGTTACTGAAGTTGACGCCGAGCATGTTAAAGTTAACTCTCGTGATTATCCGTTGAAAATATTTGCCAGAACAAACCAATATACGTGTTTTCATCAAAGGCCAATAGTTTCTAAGGGGCAAAAGGTTAAAAAAGGAGAAAATTTAGCTGATGGGGGAGCAATAGATATGGGGCATTTAGCTTTGGGCCGCAACGTGCTGGTTGCTTTTATGCCGTTCCGGGGCAGGAATTTTGAAGACGCTATTATTATTTCGGAAAAATTAGTCAAAGAAGATTATTATACTTCAATCCATTTGGAAAACTTTACCTGTGATATTAGAGAAACAAAGCTGGGACCGGAACAGACAACCAGCGACATTCCAAACGTCGGAGAAGATAAATTAAAAGATTTGGACGAAGAAGGCATTGTCAGAATAGGAGCTGAAGTCGGGCCGAATGACATACTTGTTGGTAAAATTTCACCTAAAGGAGAGCAGGACCTAACGGCCGAAGAAAGATTATTAAGAGCTATTTTCGGTGAAAAAGCCAGGGAAGTTAAAGATAGTTCCTTAAGCATGGAGCATGGCAAAAAAGGCAGGGTGGTGGGGGTAAAGGTTTTTTCCAGGGATCTTGGCCACAGATTAGAGCCGGGAATTATTAAAAGGATACAAGTGGAAGTGGCTCAATTAAGGAAAATAACCGCCGGAGACAAATTAGCCGGAAGACACGGGAATAAAGGAGTTGTTTCCAGCGTTTTTTCAGATGAAGAAATGCCCTTTATGGCTGATGGCACGGCCATAGATATTATTATAAATCCTTTGTCAGTAGCCTCGCGGATGAACATTGGTCAGATACTTGAAACTCATCTTGGCATGGCTGCTAAATATTTGAA
Source organism: Candidatus Nealsoniibacteriota bacterium (assembly GCA_030700195.1). GTDB lineage: Bacteria > Patescibacteriota > Minisyncoccia > Minisyncoccales > MHMH01 > JAUYKD01. The sequence continues at coordinate 6,443 of JAUYKD010000033.1, forward strand.
TTACATTGCCATCACTCCTTCTCTTTCAGGAGCTACTGAAGAAGATATAAAGGCAGAATTAAGAAAGGCCGGGTTAACGGATGATGGCAAGATTGTTTTGTATGACGGCAGAACAGGACTGGCCTTCCCAGAGAAAATTACGGTCGGATACATATATATGATGAAGCTTATTCATATGGTTGAAGATAAGATTCATATGAGGAGCATCGGGCCTTATTCTTTAATAACTCAACAGCCATTAGGAGGCAAAGCGCAGTTCGGGGGCCAGAGGTTCGGGGAAATGGAAGTCTGGGCTTTGGAGGGATACGGAGCAGCCCATACTCTGCAGGAAATGCTGACCATTAAATCAGACGATGTTACCGGCCGGGCTTCAACTTATGAAGCGATACTTAAAGGAGATAAAATAAGGAATCCCGGAGTGCCAGCCAGCTTTAATCTTTTGGTTAATGAATTAAAATCGCTGGGCTTGTCGGTTGAAGTAAAAGAAAAAATAATAAAAGAGTAATTCATTTAGCGAGCTTTCGTATAGCGAAAGCGAAGATGGAAAAGAGATTTATCTCTTTGACTTAATAAACAAAAATTCATTATGCGGGTAATAGATTTAGAATCAATAAGAATAAAGCTGGCTTCTCCCGAAGACATTTTAGGTTGGTCTCATGGAGAGGTGACAAAACCAGAAACCATCAACTACCGAACTCAAAAATCTGAAAAAGACGGGCTGTTTTGCGAAAGGATTTTCGGGCCGACCAAGGACTATGAATGCTATTGCGGCAAATACAGGAAAATGCGCTACAAGGGAGTGGTTTGCGATAAGTGCGGAGTTGAAGTCACTAAGGCCCAGGTAAGAAGAGAAAGGTTGGGCCATATCAGTTTGGCTTGTCCGTGCTCTCACATTTGGTTTTTAAGAGGAGTGCCTTCCAGGATGGGCATGGTTTTAGATATTCCCATGTCGCATCTTGAAAGAGTTATTTATTTTGCCGCTTACATTATTACCAAGGTTTCTGAAGAAGCAAAGAAAAATACGCTGGGGCAGATTGAAAAAGAATTTCAGCAAAAAAGTAAAAAAGGAGCCAAAGACGTTAAATTCAATAAAAGTGATTTAAAAAAAGCCAAGGATAAAGCCAAAGAAGAGGTGACGAAATTAAAACCAATGACGGTTATTTCCGAAATTGAATATCACAACCTTTCTTTGAAGTATGGAGAAGTTTTTGAAGCGGGAACCGGGGCCGAAGCTCTAAGAAAGATATTCCAAGAAGTTGATTTGAAGAAAGTCGCCAAAAACTTAGAAATAGAACTGCAAAATACTTCTCCGGTCAACCGCCGAAAGGTTCTGGGAAGAATAAGGATGATTAAGGGAATGATAGATGCTCATATTAAGCCGGAATGGATGTTTTTGACGGTTTTGCCTGTTTTGCCTCCTGATTTGCGGCCAATGGTGCAGTTAGACGGGGGAAGATATGCTTCTTCTGACTTAAACGATCTTTATCGAAGGGTGATAAACCGCAACAATCGCTTGCAATATCTTTTGGAAATACGAGCTCCTGAAGTTATTGTTCGGAACGAGAAAAGAATGCTCCAGGAAGCAGTAGATGCTTTGATAGACAATAGTATGAGAAAGGGCCAGGTGACCACTGCGACCACCGGAGGCAAGCGGCTTTTGAAGTCATTAGCCGACATCCTTAAAGGAAAGCAGGGAAGGTTCAGACAGAATCTTTTAGGCAAAAGAGTGGATTATTCAGGCAGAAGCGTTATTGTGGTCGGGCCTAATTTAAGATTGCACCAGTGCGGTATTCCAAAAAAGATGGCCTTGGAGCTTTTTAAGCCGTTTGTTATTAAAAAGATTTTAAACAGAGAGCTTGCTTATAATGTTAGAGGAGCTTCAAGATTAATTGAAGTTGCTTCTAGCGAAGTTTGGGAAATTCTGGAAGAAATCGTTAAAGATAAGCTGGTTTTATTGAACCGTGCCCCGACACTTCATCGATTGGGCATTCAGGCGTTTCAACCTGTTTTAATTGAAGGAGAGGCCATAAGCTTGCATCCTTTGGTTTGTAAAGCGTTTAACGCTGACTTTGACGGCGACCAGATGGCGGTTCACGTGCCTTTGTCTGATGAAGCCCAAACCGAAGCCAGAGAAATAATGCTTTCAACTCTTAATATGTTAAAGCCAGCCACCGGAGTCCCTGTGATAAGCCCGACAAGAGACATTGTTCTAGGATGTTATTGGCTGACAAATATAAAGCCCGGAGCTCTGGGAGAAAATAAGATATTTGGCAGCAAAAATGAAGCGATTTTGGCAGCTGATACAGAAGTTATTGACTTGAGGGCAAAAATAAAAGTCAGAAGCGAAGGAAAGTTTATTGAAACGACTGTCGGGAGAATTCTCTTTAACAATACTTTGCCCAAAGATTATCCTTTCCAGGAAACGGAAATAAACTCCAAAAAAATAGAGAAGCTGACCAGCCAGCTTATTGAAAAATATGACAAAAATGTGGTAGAAGAAGTTCTAGATAAAATTAAAAAGCTTGGTTTTGAATATTCAACCGTGTCCGGCATTACTTGGGGGATGGATGATTTGGTGGTTCCTTTGGAAAAAGAAAAGCTTATTAAAGAAGCTGACAGGGCGATTGAAGTGATTGACTCTCATTATAAAAAAGGCCTTTTGTCAAAAGAAGAGAAAACAGATAAAGCGATTGAAGTTTGGCAAAAGACCAAAGCGGAAATTGAAAAGCTGGTCACTAAAACCCTGCCAGCTTTTGGTCCGGTCATTACTATTATTAATTCAGGAGCCAGAGGTACTTGGTCTCAAATCGTTCAAATGGCCGGGATGAAGGGGTTGGTGACAAATCCGGCCGGTGAAATTTTGGAATTGCCGGTAAAAAGCTCGTTTAAAGAAGGGTTTGATGTTTTGGAATATTTTATTTCAACGCATGGAGCCAGAAAGGGTACGGCTGACACCGCTTTAAGAACCTCGGCCGCCGGTTATTTAACCAGACGTTTGGTTGATGTTGCTCACGATATTGTCATCATCCAGGATGATTGTAAAGATGCGGCTGGCATAACAATTTTAAAACAAGATAGCCGAGACTTGGGTCAGAACTTTCTTTTCAAAATAATCGGCCGAGTAAGTTTAGAAAACATTAAAGGCATCTGCAAAGAAGGAGATATAATTGACTGGCAGAAAGCCAATGCCATAGTAGATGGCGAGGTGGAAAAGATTAAAGTTCGTTCTCCTATGAGCTGCAAGACCATTGGGGGAGTGTGTCAGAAATGTTACGGCTGGGCCTTGGGCAATAATCAGTTGATTAAGAAAGGGGAAGCAGTTGGTATTATTGCCGCTCAAGCCATCGGGGAGCCGGGAACTCAGCTGACCATGAGAACTTTCCATACGGGAGGGGTGGCTGAAGGAGGCGACATTACTCAAGGATTGCCAAGAGTAGAAGAGATTTTTGAGGCCAGAGCTCCGGCGGGCAAAGCAACTATTTCGCAGGTTGACGGTATTGTTCTTGAAATTAATGAAGACAGGGTTGTGAAGATAGCAGAGGAGAATGAGACGGGCAAGAAAAGTAAAAAAACAGATATTATTGAATACATTCTTCCAGCCAAGCGAGCCATTTGGGTGCAAAAAGGCCAGCCAGTGAAAAAAGGACAACAGCTCTGCGAAGGAAACCTGGATTTAAAGGAGATTTTCAAGGCCGTAGGCGCAGAAGAGACGAGGCGCTATATTGTTAGAGAAATACAGAAAATTTATGTTTCTCAAGGAGCTGTTATCCACGATAAGCACGTGGAGGTTATTGTCCGTCAAATGTTTTCCAGGGTTAGGATTAAAGAGAGCGGGCAGAGCCAGTTTAGTGTTGGGGAAGTTATTGAACTGGCCAGGATTTCTGAAGAAAACTTAAGGCTTAAAAAAGAGAAAAAGAAACCAGCCATCTTCCAGCCGGTTCTCTTGGGCGTGTCTAAGGTCGCTTTAACAACCGATAGTTTCCTTTCAGCCGCTTCCTTCCAAGAGACCTCCAGAGTTCTAATTAAAGCTGCAATTGAAGGAAGGGAGGATAAGTTGAGAGGCCTTAAGGAAAACGTTATCATCGGCAAACTCATCCCGGCCGGGACAGGGTTCAAAGAAATTAAAAGAAATTGAATAAATTAATTTCTTTTCAATTTTCGTCCCGTTTAGCGGGACTCAATCTTCAAAGAAAAACCAGAAAAATAGGGCAGTTGTGCTCCGCTTGGCGGAGCACAACCATAGAGGGTGGGTTTTGGATATTTTTATTTTGCCTAGAAAAGTGAGATATGGTAAAATTATTAAGAGATGGCCAAGAAGAAAAAAGTAAAAAACAATAAAAAGGAGGAAAAAAAGAAGAAGGCGAGTACCTTTGCTCTGCCCGAACAGACAAAGCGGATGATTGCGCTTGTTATTATGTTCTTGGCAGCTGTTATTATAACGCTTTCTTTTTTTGATTTGGCCGGAAGCGGCGGAGGGTATTTTTTAAAGAGTTTCAAATTCCTTTTTGGTAAAACAACCTTTGCTTTGCCCTTATTTTTAACTCTGGGCGGTTTGGCTTTTTGGCGGTTGAAATACAAAAACAGCTGGCCGGTTATTTTGGCGCTTTTGCTTTTAACGTTTGGCTCTGCCGCAATATTTGAATCTTTAAATCATGAAATAAAGCAGGGAGGATGGATTGGATATTTAATAACTCTGCCGGTTTTAAAAATCTTCGGTCTTTTGGCCACTCGAATTATCTTCAGTTCAATAGTGCTTATCGGGTTTGTGATTCTTTGGCAGTTTTTACATAATTCTAAACCAAAAACAGAAGAAGAAAAACCAACTTTAATAAAAAGGATTTTTGCTCCAAAATTCAAGGTAAAATCAATTGAACCGATGGAAGCTCCGAGTCCTTTGCCTTTGGCAAAAGAAAAGATATTTATGCCGGAATTAAAAACAAGGCCTATTGAAATGTCAGGCAATAAAGATTATAGTTTTCCGCCGTTTGATTTGCTTGAGAGCGATAAAGGAGTGCCGACAACCGGAGACATTAAAATCAATTCAATGATTATAAAGAGGACCTTGCAGAATTTTGATATTCAGGTTGAAATGTCGGAAGTGAATATTGGGCCTACAGTTACTCAATATACTTTTAAGCCGGCCGAAGGCATTAAGTTATCCAAAATTACTTCTTTGAATAATGATTTGTCTTTAGCTTTAGCCAGCCATCCCATAAGAATTGAAGCGCCCATTCCAGGCAGGCCGCTGGTCGGCATAGAAATTCCCAACAAAGCGCGTACCCTTGTCAGATTGAGAAATCTGATGGAACATCAGCAGTTTAAAAATGCCGCTTCCAATTTAACTTTAGTTTTAGGGAGGGATGTGGCCAGCAATCCGGTTTTTGCCGATTTAGCGCGCATGCCCCATTTATTGGTGGCCGGTTCAACAGGTACTGGCAAAACAATCTGCCTGAACACTATTGTTTTAAGCCTGCTTTACCAGAATTCGCCTGATATTTTAAAGTTTATTTTAATTGACCCTAAAAGAGTGGAATTTCCGGTTTACAACGATCTCCCTCATCTTTTGACTCCGGTAATATTTGATTCGCAAAAAGCTGTCAACGCTTTAAGATGGCTTATTTCAGAAATGGAAAGAAGGTTTGACGTTTTATCGCAAGCTCACACCAGGGATATTGTCGGTTACAACGAGGCGATGCTTAAAGAGAAAGGAGAGGTGCTTCCTTATATTGTTTTAGTTATTGATGAATTAGCCGATTTAATGGCGGCCCGAGGCAGAGATGTTGAAGCTCACATTGTCAGGTTGGCTCAAATGGCCAGAGCCGTAGGCATTCATTTAATTGTGGCTACTCAGCGTCCTTCCGTAGAAGTTATTACCGGGCTGATTAAAGCTAATATAACTTCCAGAATTACCTTCCAGGTGGCTTCTCAAGTTGATTCAAGAACTATTTTAGATGCCGCTGGCGCTGAAAAACTTTTGGGAGCCGGAGATATGCTTTTTGTCTCAGCCGAAATCTCCAAGCCAAAAAGAATTCAGGCAGCCTATGCTTCTGA
>JAUYKD010000034.1 GCA_030700195.1 Candidatus Nealsoniibacteriota bacterium
AGTCTGGCAATTAAACTAATCTTGGTTCTGATGACCTGGCCTTTCTTTGAAATAACTATCAAATCCTCTTCGTCCCCAACCAGCACCATGGCTGAAACTATATGGCCGGTTTTGGGAGTAATCTGGGCTGTTTTAATGCCCGACCCTCCCCTGCCCTGAACTTTGTATTCTTTAACATCCGTTCTCTTGCCAAAACCGTTTTCCATAATGACCAATAAGAATTCTTTGATGTTTTTATCTGATTTAGCGGATATCACATCCATACTAACAACCTCATCTCCCTTGCCCAGCCTGATTCCTCTGATGCCCGAAGCCGTTCTGCCCATAGGCCTAATATCTTTTTCCTTGAATTTTATTGATTGGCCTTTACGGCTGACCAGGATTATTTCGTCTTCCCCGGTGGTTTTCTTACAACTCACCAGCGCATCTTCTTTTTTAAGAGATATGGCAATCAGCCCGGACTTTCTGACATTCTCAAACTCTTCCATGCTGGTTTTCTTGATTATACCATTTTTAGTCACCATGACCAGGTATTTTATCCCCTGTTCAGCATCCTCCTTGCCCATCGGATGCAAAGACAAAACCTTTTCTTCAGCAGACAATTCCAAGAAATTCAATAATCCTCTGCCTTTAGCCACCCTGGCGCCTTCGGGAATCTCATAAACCTGGGTACGGAAAACCTTGCCCGAGTCAGTAAAAAAGAGCAAAGAGTCGTGGGTCATGGCTGACAAGAAATGTTCAACCACGTCATCCCCTAAAGTTTTCATGCCAACCATTCCTTTGCCGCCCCTCTTTTGTTTTTTATACAAAGACGGATTTATTCTTTTAATATAGCCTCCCTGCGTCAAAGTAATAATCGTTTCTTCCTGGGGGATTAAATCTTCTTCGGCTATTTCTCCTATTTTTTGAACATGAACCTTTGTTCTTCTTTCGTCGCCAAACTTCTCCTTAACCTCCTTCAGCTCTTTTTTAATAATCCATTTGATTTTTTCCGGACTCTTTAAAATGGCTGTTAGTTCTTTAATGCGTTCCATTATCTCTTTCAGTTCTTCCTCTATCTTTTTTCTTTCAAGCTTGGCCAAAGCAGCCAGCTTTGTTTCCAAAATGGCGTTGGCCTGAATTTGGGTCAGCTTAAAATGCTTCATTAAATTCTTTAAAGCGTCTTCCCGGCTGGCCGAGGCCTTGATGATTTTTATCACCTGGTCAATCTTAGACAGGCATTTATGCAGACCCTCCAGAATATGGGCTCTTTCTCTGGCTTTTTCCAAATCAAACTTGGTTCGCCTTTCAATAACTTCTTTCCTGTGCAAAAGATAATAGCTTAAAACTTCAGACAAAGACAAAACCCTCGGTTGGATACCGTCAACCAAAGCAATCATATTTAAATGAAAGGTTTTTTGCAAATCGCTGAACTTATAAAGCCGATTCAAAATCTTTTGGGGATAAGCTTCTTTTTGCAGGTCAATAACGATTCTTAAGCCGTCTTTATCCGATTCGTCCCTGATGTCTTTAATGCCGTCGATCTTCTTTTCCTGCACTAAATTGGCTAATTGCTCAATCAGGGCTGATTTGAAAACCTGGTAAGGAATCTCGCTGATAATGATTCTGACCCTTTCTCCTTTTTCTTTTTCCGAAATCTCGGCCTTTCCCCTGACAACAATAGAACCCTTGCCCTGGGAATAGGTCTCAATCATTTCTTTTGTGTCATAAATATTGCCGCCGGTCGGAAAATCCGGCCCTTTAACAAACTCAAAAAGGTCTTCAGTATCGGCTTTGGGATGGTCAATCAAATAAATGCAGGCATCCACCGCTTCAGAAAGATTGTGGGGCGGTATATTGGTTGCCATGCCAACGGCAATGCCCAAAGAGCCATTCAAAAGAAGCTGAGGCAAGGGAGAGGGCAAAACAACTGGCTCTTGCCTGGTAGCGTCGAAATTATCGATGAAATCAACGGTATTTTTATTGATATCTTGCAGCATCTCCTCGCCGGTTTTTGAAAGTCGAGATTCCGTATAACGCATAGCCGCATATTCTGACGGGTCGTCAATCGATCCCCAATTCCCTTGACCGTTAAGTAAAGGATACCTTAAAGAAAAATTTTGAGTCATTCTGGCCATGGCATCGTAAACTGATTGATCCCCGTGCGGATGATACTTCCCAAGACAATTATGAGAAACCATGCCATTGGCAATAAATTCGTGGTCGCCTTCTACTTCGAAATCATAAGTTTTTTCCGGAGCGACTTTTTCAATCGAAGAGACTTTGATAAAATAAATTTTATTTCTGACAATAGAATCTAAAAATTCGAAAAATGGCGAACCTACTCTATTTAATTTGTCTGTTATCCCCCAATCTATTAGCTGAGTTTTTCTAAGCGGTTTTTCCCAAAGGTCTGACGAATATCTTATTTTGCAGCCGGCCGGATATTTTATTCCCATTCTAAACTTATTTCCATCAATATCTTGATACCAACCGCTCCCTATGTGCTCTTTGCTTAATTCCTGGAATAATATTCTCCCGGCGTAAGGAATGATATCGTATTTGTTCAAACCTTTTCTTTCAAAGCTAGTAATCTTTTGATTTCCCATTTCTAAAGCTCGCCTGTTTTTATCCTTATGTGCAGGATTCAAACTTGAAGCCAAGCTTACAGCATTTTCTCCTCTGGCCTCTAAATAATAAAACGGATAACGTTTGTTAATTTTACGCCCATTAAAATAACGGCTTTTTATTGAAGCGTCTCGATACTTTTGAGTAAAAATTCCTTGATGTTGTAAAAGTATTTGTATTTGGTTTATTAATTTTTCCGAGATGGAACCGTAATGGACGATATTTCTATTTTTATGGATTGAACCGTCTCCGTCGATTAAACCGCTGATAAAAGAGGAAATTATTTCTTTAGGAGAAATGAAAATTTGCTGCGGTATTTCTTTAGTCAAAGCGCGCTTGCCAGCCAAATTAAAATTGTCGGCAAAAAATTCATTAATGCTTTTTCTGTTGATTCTTACCGAGTATCTTTTGTTATTTAAAGTTGCTCCTCCGGCGCTTATAAACCGATAATTATTTACCTCGATAGAAGGTTTATAGCCAAATTCTTGATCTAAAATAGAAACTATTCTTTCTATAATCTCTATATTATTATTTGTGATAGTAATCCTGGGAAGTTTTTTTGCGCTGTAGTCGTTAGATATCGAACCTTCAGAAATAAACATTCCTAAAAAGTAAGCGATGTTGCTATTAAGATAAAGGGGCTGGCTTTCCTCTTTTTTCCTTAACCGAACTAATTTATTTATTTCAGGATAATCCGCCTTGACAACAAAGTAATCATCCAGGCTCAAATCCTTTACTTCTTTCCATATAAACCTCAAGTTTTCATCCAAAACTTTAAATTTCTGCGAGGAAGTCGCCACATTAGCCAGACCGTTTTCTAAAGTAATCTTAAACAATGGCTTGGCCGGCATTTCATAAAGTTGAACGACTCTTTTTAACCCGTTCTGTGTATAAACCAACCCACCGGTTCGGATGGTTTGAATCGGCACTAATCCCTTATTAGTTAAAACCAACGTATCTTTAATAAAACATTCTCCGACTACCGTGGCTGATTTTCTGAATCTGGCTGAGTGGCTTAATCCCATATCGCCCATGGCGTATAAAATCCGGCGATGAACCGGTTTTAAGCCGTCTCTGACGTCCGGCAAAGCCCTTGAAACAATAACTGACATAGCATAGTCAATATATGACTCCTGCATTTCAGTCACTATTTCCCTGGGCTTAACGTAGCCGACTTCCTTATTTTGATTGTTGTCCTGTTTCGTTTGTTTCTGTGGCATTTTCTTCTGTTTTTGGCAAATCTTCTATTATTTTTTGGATCTCTTCAGTTGAAATATCAGGCAATTGCGGCATATTTATCTCCGGCCACTGCACACCCTTTAAAATATTGTTAGTCTTAATGAAATTTATTTTGCCTTGAAAACTGCTCCCCCACCAAACTAAGAGAAATAAACCGATAATAATCGTAATTAACCATAGAATAGCTTTTTTCTTGCCTTCGGGCAAATCCTGTATTTTTTTTAGGCCTTTCATGGCTGGAGAACAACTATTTTGGTCTCTTCTGACAAATCCTTGCTTTTAACTAAGAGCTTGGGCTGGGGCACGACTGATTTTCTGCCAGTTTCCTTGAGAAACTTTTCCACCCCTTCAAGCTTGCTTTTTGATTTGGGCAGATGATAATGCATGGGGATAATAATCTTTGGCTCTAGTTGAGAAATAATATGGTTTGCTTCCTTGCCGTCAACCGTATAAACGCCGCCAACCGGAATCATTAAAATATCAATGTCGCCTATTTTTTCAAGCTGTTCGGGACTTAACTCTTTCTGGCCGATATCTCCCAAGTGGCACAACCTCATGTCTTCCGCTTCTATGATATATATGGTACTTTGTCCTCTTTCTTTACCCTGTACGTTATCGTGAAAACAAAGAATGCCCTGGATAAAGATTTCTTTGATTTCGTATTCTCCGGGACCTTCAATCAAAAACGGCTCTCCTTTTATGGCTTTCTTATTATTGTGGTCCGCATGATTATGGGAAATCAACAAAACATCCGCCGCAAAAGAAGGAGGCTTTAAACCGATTGTTTCATCAAACGGGTCAATGGCTAGCGTTGTTTGCTCGCCCTTGCTTTGACTTAGTTGTATTTGAAAAAAAGATTGTCCGTGCCAAATAATATGCATGTTTTATTATTTTATCATAAAATTAAAAACTCTGCCAGAGTTAGTCCCGAACTTGCCCCGTTAGAATTATGCCTCTGTATTAATTTGCGCAGTGCGTATACCGAATAGGTATACCCCTTGTGGGGCGAAGCGCTGCGCCTCAAGGCAGGATGTGGCTATTCGCCACTCGCGCTTCGCAATTATCTTAAATAGCATAATTCTAACGGGGCTTGCTAAATAAAAAAAAGTATATTATACTGGGTTTATGAAAAATATTGTTGAAATTAGGGAAAACGATTTATTAAAACCACCGAAAATAGGCGAAATTATTGAAGGAGCGGTTATCGGCTTGGGACGCTCGTCTATTTACATTGACCTGGGACCGGTCGGAGCAGGCATAATTTACGGCAAAGAGTTTTTTGACGCAAAAACCGTACTCAAAAATGTTAAGATAGGGAATAAGCTCTTATTAAAGGTGGTTGATTTTGAGAATGAAGACGGCTACGTTGAATTATCAGCCGCTCAAGCGGGCAGAGAGATTAACTGGGAAAAACTGCAGACTAAAAAAGAGCTGGAAGAAACTATCAAGGTCAAAATTATGGGCGCCAATAAAGGAGGGCTGCTGGTTGAAGCTGAAAATATCCAGGGATTTTTACCGGTTTCACAGCTCTCCCCAAAGAATTATCCGAGAGTTGAAGGAGCCGATAAAAGCAAAATCTTAGATAAGCTGCAAAAGCTTGTTGGAGAAGAGCTGGAAGTTAAAATTATTACAATGGATGCGGCAAAAGAAATACTTATTCTCTCGGAAAAAGCGACTGAAACGCAAAAAATCAAAGAACTTATCAAAAAATACAAAGTGGGCGACGTGGTTGAAGGAGAGGTTACGGGCATTGTTGATTTCGGCATTTTTATAAAAATCATACCGGACAACCTTGAAGGACTCATTCATATTTCAGAGCTTGACTGGCAGCTGATAGACGACCCTTCTTCCATCGTTGAAATCGGAGGCAAGGTACAAGCTAAAATCATTGAAATAGCTGACGGCACCAGAATTTCCCTTTCTCTTAAGGCTCTGAAAAAAGACCCTTGGGAAAACATTGATAAAAAATACAAGAAAGGAGACTTGCTCGAAGGAAAGGTAACTAAGTTCAACCCTTTTGGAGCTTTTGTTGAAGTATCTCCTAAAATACAAGGGCTAGTGCATATATCTGAATTCGGTACCAGGACTAAAATGGAACAACACCTGAAAATAGGCAAAAAATACCAGTTCCAAATATCTCAAATCGAACCTCAAGAGCATCGCATGACCCTAAAGTTGGTTGTAAAATAAAGGCAGTGCCATTGACAAAAATCTCTCTTTAGTATACAATAGCCTATCAAGCTATTGATTTTTAGTTTTTAAAAAAGAAAGAAGGAAA
>JAUYKD010000036.1 GCA_030700195.1 Candidatus Nealsoniibacteriota bacterium
GTTTCAATAATATATGGGAATACGCCCTCTGTCTTAAGATCCTGGCCCGAATGCTTTGAATGGTTGGATAAATCATAATCCCCCCGATTATGAATACCTTCTATTTCGTGCCAGCCGAAAGGAAAATTATATTCAATATCAACCTGTCTTCTGGCATAATGGGCTCTTTCTGCTCCAGGAACTTCTACTGCTCTTAAGTTTTTCTTATTAATACCTAAATCAAAATACCATTTCATTCTTTCTTTTTTAAAATAGTCAAAAAACTTGTCAGCTGTTTCGGGAGCGCAAAACCACTGCATTTCCATTTGCTCAAATTCTCTGGTTCGGTAAATAAAATTACTGGGAGTTATTTCGTTCCTGAACGATTTGCCGATCTGCGCTATGCCAAAAGGAATCTTCAGCCTCATTGAGTTCATCACATTGAGAAAATTAACATAAATCCCTTGGCACGTTTCAGCCCTTAAATAGGTTTGACTGGCTTGAGATTCCACCGGGCCAACGAAAGTTTTCATCATCAAATTAAACTTCTTCGGCTTGGTTAATTCTCCCTGGCATTCCGGACACTTATCAGCCGCTTCCTCAACCCGAAAGCGCTTATGGCACTTAGCGCACTCTACCAACTCATCGGCAAACCCGGCAGTTAAATGACCCGAAGCCTGCCAGACTTTGGGAGACATTAAAATAGAAGCGTCCAACCCGACAATATTCTCCTTTTGCTTGGTCATTTCATCCCACCAGGACTTTTTGATATTATTTTTCATTTCAACGCCCAAAGGCCCGAAATCATAACATGATCCAAAACCTCCGTAAATTTCAGAAGAAGGAAAAATAAAACCCCTTCTTTTAGCTAAAGATACTATTTTTTGCATTAAGTCCTGCATAATAATCTACTGAACATCGAAATAAATTGGAAATTTATTGAAGATTGAGATGAATCGAAGATTCATCGAACAATTCCCTGTTGAAAAGAAACAGCCGTGTCATCGGGCAAGGTTGTATTTATTGAAGAAGAATGGCCCTTAACCATCAACCCCGTATATTGATCTTCGCCCGAAAGCTCAGCTTCACCAATCAATATTGGAGTTGCTCCCGCTTGAAAAACCAAAGGAGTAAAAGAAACTTGAAAAGCAACTGAAGGAGCTTGATCTAAAACGCCTTTGCCAGCAGTTAGGTCTCCTATCTTCCAAATAACTTCCCGAGAGCCTGAATCAAACGTTAACACGGAGTTTTCAGGAAAAATATTACCGGTTAATTTAACCCCGTCCCCGAGCACGGCTCTGACCTGGGCTGACTTAATATCGTTGTAATAATTCTTTGCCTGCCAAATAATCGTGTAGGTTGTTTGCTTGCCAACTTCCGGAGGAATGGGCCCTGTGTTGCCAAAAACCTCATCCCCATAATATCCTCTTTGAATTATGTCCAACTTTGAATTAACTTTGGTAACGAATTCTTCCTGGGCCTGCGACAAAATAATTTTATTCTTCAAAATCGGGTTCTTATCGCTATCATTCATTGTCTGCCAATCATCTTTCAAATCAATCCAAAACTCTACTTTGCCTTCCTCTTGGGCATTTAAAAATTGAAGTTTGGAAACTCTACGCCAATCAAAAATAATAGAATTATCCCCCAGTTCAAAGTCGCCCTGCGGCGCTTTCAAAGTTCCAAAGTCAAAAAGATTTCCCTCAAGATTGACAACTAAGAACAAGCTGCTGAAAGCATCCTCCCCGATATTCTTGAAAAAGATCTCGTAGTGCAAAGTATCTCCGGCAGAAGCAACGTATTGAGGACTGTTATTTATCTGCTGGGAAATATACAAAGAAGGAGTAACGATTTGAATCCCTCTGATGGTTTCTTTTAAGACAACAAATTCATCGTCCTGCCAGGCCCCTAATTGAGCCTTAAACTGCTTTTGCTCTCCAATTGCTCCCCTAAGAATCCCGTCTATTGAAATCCTGCCTCCATCCGCCTTATTCAAAAGACCGATCTCCCACTCTGTTTTTTCAAGGGCCGTAGGCTTTGATGTTTGAAATTCAAAATCAGAAGGATATTCCACCTTTATGCCTAAGTTGGAAAGCGGATAATCGGCGTTGGAAAAATAATTCAGTTTAAAACTGACTTCCTTGCCAGAATCAATTTTTGAAGGAAGGTCAAACTCCAAAGTTAAAGGTACTGACTTAATTTGAGTACTATGAGAGGTTTCCCAGCCATAGATCGCTTTTAAATTTTTAGGATTAGCATTCAACCAAACCTTAGCTGTTTTAATATCTCCTTCTTTCCCCAAAAGCCGTGTTTTAAAAGTAAATGTCTGTTCTTGCCCGGGATAAATATCTTCTAAGATAAGTTCTTTTTTCAGAGCTTCTCCTTCTGTAATCAAAGAACTTTTTGGGAATTCAAAAACAAGACGCGGCTCTTCAAGTTTAATGTCTCCGTTATTCTTATACCTGACCGTATATTCAATCTCCTGGGCAAGCTCGGCTTCTTGAGGAGCTAAGATTTCCAGCTTTAAGGCGTCTTTTGAATAAACGTTTTTTTGGTAATACCAAAAGCCGATAGCCCCAACAAAAACAGCTATTCCTATAACAATGAGAATTGATTTGTTTTGCATTATTTTTATTATATCAGTTTTTGTTTAAAATTTCACTAAGGTAATTTTCAGAGACCTTCTCTAAAAACTCTTGCGTTCCTGCGTCTATCTTTAATCTGGATAAAATTTCCCAATCTCGGTTGACAAAGAGACGAAGAACTTTGACTGCCTCCGCATTTATTTTTTCAACCTCTCGAGTTTCTTTAAAGCATTTTTTACAAACCACTCCACCCTCTGCCAACCCGAAATAAAGAATCTCCGGTCTTAATTTATCTAAACATAAAGCGCACTGATAAAGCTTTGGCTGATAGCCCAGTATCTTGAATAAGTTCCAAAGAAAATAATAATAGATAAACTTTGAATTTTGACTGTCTAGTTTTTCAAAAACTTCATTTAATAAAGCCCATACTTCCTTATCCGGCTCCTGACCGTTAACCAATCTCTTGAGCGCTTGAGAAATTTTTCTGGCCACAACTAGTTTCTCAAAACAACCCCTAATATTAGGAAACCTCTCAATCAAAACGCTGTCTGTTAATGTTTTATAGGCTTTTCCTTGGATAAACTCAACCTCTGATAAATAAAAAAGCTCGGCGCCTCCCCTTAGCTTTGACTTGATTTTGCGAACAGCCCGACAAATAGTATCCAGCTTGCCGAAATCCTTCGTGTAAATCGTAAACAGCTGATTAGATTCTCCCTGGTCAGCTTTTTCTATAAAAAAACCCTGAGTCCGGTAATAAACAGACATTAAATAAGCTTTTTATTTCTTGAAACCTTCCCCCATCTTTTTAAAATAGTTGATGCGGTTTTCCAAGTCCTTTTTCACGGTCTCGTTCGGCGCATTTTGGCGTGCTTTATTCATTTTCCCCAAGGCAATATTAAAACTTTCTTTAGTAATCCCGCCGCTTCCTGTAATGCCGCCGTGCTTTTTAAAATCTTCCATAAACCCGATCCTGGCCGTTTCATCAAATTCTTTTCCGCCGCTAAAAGCACTTCTCGGCCCTTTTCTAAATTGCCCCTTCAACTGCTCAGCCGTAATCCGGTCTGTATTACTGAATAAACCCTGTGGCCCGGGAGCTGGTTTTGAAGGAGGTTTTGGCATTGGTAAAGGCATATTATTTAATCTTTTTAATTGCTAACCATAATGTATTTTGACCGACCTTTGTTTCTTTTTCAACGTCAAACACTTTTTTCAGTTTTTCCTTTAAGCAAAAATCCTGGGCGTTGGTTTCTTTGATGATAAATTCTTTATTCCTGTTTAAAAGCCTGTTTAATTCAGCTTGGCCGAAATACTGAACAAGGATCATTTGCTCGGGCCTGTATCCGCCCTGCTTTCTCATCTCCTGAATATGACGCACGACTTCTCTGACAATTCCTTCTTCTTCAAGCTCCGGAGTAATTTTAATATCAAGCTTTAATTCTTTGCCAAAAAGAATCTTCTTGACGTTGATTTCTTCTTTAATTAATTCAAGCGCCTCTTTTTCCTCTTTCAACTCATTATCCTCCTTAATTGTAAATGAGATAAGAGGCTGGCGCACTTTTATGCCGGCTTTGGCTCTTTCAGAAAGGCCGGCGGCAACTATTTCTCTGACTTTTTCCATCTGCTTTTCCAGATTTTCATCAATAAGGGTACTGTCTATTTTAGGCCAGTCCGCCAAGTGGCAGCTTTCTTCCTTGGTTAATTCTTTATATATTTCTTCACTTAAAAAAGGAACGAAGGGGGCCGTTAACTTAGTTAAAATAATTAAAACGTAATTGAGCGTGCTTGAAGCTTCTTCTAATTCTATTTCGCTTTTTGGCTTCTGGAATCTCCTGCGCGACCTTCTGATATACCAAAGAGAAAGGTCGTTGATAACAAAATTCTCAATCGCCCTGGCAGCTGAAGTTATATCATAGTTATTAAGCTTCTTGGTTGACTCTTTTATCAGCTCGTTCAGACGAGAGACAATCCATCTGTCTAGTAAGTTCTTGCTTTTGAATTGTCTTGAGTTTTGTGTTTTTGAGTTTGATTTATATGTTCCAAAAAACAAATAACTGTTCCAATAAGTCATAATGAACTTTTTCAAAGACCATTCCAGTTCTTTTTCAGAAAAAAGCTTAACGTCTCCGGGCTGGTTCATTGTATAAAAATACCACCTGACGGCATCAGCCCCGTATTTGTCAATTATCAGCCAGGGATCAACCACATTGCCTTTTGATTTGGACATTTTTTCTCCTTTTTCGTCCAAAACATGGCTGAGAGATATGACGTTTTTATAAGGACTGCTTAAGCCGACTAAAGTTGAAACTGCCAAAAGAGTATAGAACCAGCCCCTGGTCTGGTCTATGGCTTCGCAAATATAGTCAGCCGGAAACTGAATGCCTTTTTCAAAAGGATAATGGCCTTGGGCGAAAGGCATGCTACCTGAATCAAACCAAACATCGATTAATTCAGGAATCCTTTCCATTAACCCGTGGCACTTCAAGCAATCAAACTTAACCTGGTCAATATAAGGTCGATGGAAATCAAGCTCCATTTCCTTGTTATATGGCAGGTTTTTAAAATCAACCCTGCGAAGCTCTCCCACCTTAATTGACAAGTCCTTTCTCCAGTTTAAAAACTCTTTGTTATCGGTTCCCTTCAAAGACGCTTCCAATAAAGAAAGAGGGCCCTCGTGAGAAATAATTAAGATGTTCTTATCGGAGTATTTTTTATCAACTTTTTTGATAAACTGAAACATTCTCTTTTTTAAATCCGTCCAGCTTTCTCCGCGGGGCGCTTTTTTATAAAAGATATTATTATTTTCAACAACATACTCCCAAATCTTTTTAGGAGACTGGTTGTTAAAAATCCCTACATTGTAATCTCTCAAGCTTTGGTCGTAAATAACTTTTGCTTTCAATTCTTTAGCTATGATTTCAGCCGTCTGTTTTGTCCTTAATAAATCAGAAGAAAAAATCAGATCAATTTTCTTGTTTTTTAATTCCTTGGCCGCTTTTTCAATTTGCTTCTTGCCCTTCTTGGTTAAAGGATACTTAATTGTTTCTGGCCAGCAAGAATTAACCTTTTTAATATTTTTAAGAGATTCGCCGTGGCGCAAAAAATAATAATTATTATGGCTGAAGTTTTGGGCAAGTAATTCTTTTTTGCTTCCGATAACTTCTTGATGATGGCATTTCTGGCACTGCCAAATCGGCAAAGGAGTGCCCCAGTATCTTTCTCTGGAAAAAGCCCAGTCTTTAACCTCTTCCAACCATTCGCCAAATCTTCCTTCTTTCAAATGGCTGGGCACCCAGTTTATTTCCAGGCTGTTTTTGAGCAGCTTGCCTTTAACCTTTTGCATGTTTATAAACCAGCTCTCTTTGGCGTAATAAAGCAGGGCTGAAGAACACCTCCAGCAAAAAGGATAATCGTGCTCATACATCTCTTCTTTAAAAAGAAATCCTCTTTTTTTAAGCTCTGCTATAATCAACGGATCAGCCTCTTTGACAAACATCCCTGCCCAATTTTTAACTTCTTTTTTGAACTTTCCTTCTTCATCCACGTTTAGAATAACCGGCAGTTTATTCTTTTTGCCAACATTCATATCATCCACCCCGAAAGCCGGAGCAAGATGAACGAGACCGGTGCCTTCGTTTAACGAAACAAAGGAAGCTGGAACAATAAACCAGGCCTTTTCATCTGGCTTCTCAAATTTAAAGAGCGGCTCGTATTTTAATTTCAACAGCTTTTTACCTGAAAATTCGCTGATAATCTTGTATTGCCCGGTTAAAACGCTTAATCTTTCTTTAGCTAAAATAAATATCTCTTTATCAACTTTTGCTTTAACATAGGTAAACTTAGGGTTAATGGCCACAGCCACGTTGGCGGGCAAAGTCCAGGGAGTGGTTGTCCAAACCAGCAGATAAGTGTTGGGCTTAATTTTAAGCTTAACGTAAATTGACGGCTCTTTAACGTTTTTGTATCCCAAGGCCACTTCGTGAGAAGACAATGAAGTGCCACATCTCGGGCAAAAAGGAACCACTTTATAACCTTTGTATAAAAGGCCTTTTTGATGAATTTGCTTAATAATCCGCCATAAACTTTCTATATAATTATTTTCATAGGTGATATAGGGGTTTTCCATATCCAGCCAATAGCCAATTCTTTCGGTCAGTTTTTCCCATTCATCTTTATACTGCCAGACCGATTCCCTGCATTTTCTATTGAACTTGGCTATGCCGTATTTCTCAATGTCTTTTTTGTTTTTAAGGCCCAGCTTTTTCTCAATTTCAAGTTCAACCGGCAAACCATGGGTATCCCAGCCGGCTTTCCTCTGAACAGAAAAACCCTGCATGGTTTTATAGCGGCAAACAATGTCTTTATAAGTTCTGGCTAAAACATGATGAATGCCCGGTCGGCCGTTGGCCGTGGGAGGGCCTTCATAAAACACAAAACTGCGGGCTTTATCCCGTTGTTTTATGCTTTTTTCAAAGGTTTTATTAGTTTTCCAGAACGCCAGGATGTTTTTTTCTATTTTCGGAAGATTAAATTCCATGCTTTAAGGATATCATTTTATCTCTTTTTTATCAAAAGAAAAAGGGGTTCGGACTCCCGAAGGAATCAGAACCCCATAGCAATAGCTTTAGCACCAATATCTTTTCGGTACTGCATATTTTTGAATCTTATGCAATGAATCGCTTTATCTGCTCGATTAAGTGCCTCCTGAAGAGTTTTACCAATGGCCGTTACTTCAAGCACTCGCCCGCCGAAAGTCCGAAGTTGATCGCCGTACATTGTACCAGAATGGAAGACAACAACGCCTGGAACTTTTTCTGCTTCGGTAATGCCGAATATTGGAATTTGCTTTTTGTACTTCCCCGGATATCCGCCAGAAACAAGAACAACGCACATAGCAAACCCCGAATGCCATTTAATCGTTAGTTCGGCGAGTTTACCGTCAACGCATGCGTCTAAAATATCAAGCAAATCCGTCTTAAGAAGACGCATATAGCTTGCTGTTTCAGGGTCGCCCAATCTTGCGTTAAATTCAAGTACTTTCGGACCTGTTGGCGTCATTTTCAACCCGGGATATAAACAACCAATAAAGGGACTCCCGCCTTCGGCAAGCGCGTTCAATGTTGGCTTAACAATCTGCCGTTCTATGTTTTGCAACATTTCAGAGCTAACCCATGGCACAGGAGCGATTGTCCCCATTCCTCCGGTATTCTTACCTTTATCGCCATCACCAATCGGCTTATGATCTTGCGACGTTGGCATAAGAATTGATGTTTTACCATCGCAGAAAGCATGGATTGAAATTTCCTGCCCATCCAGAAATTCCTCAATTATTACCTCATCACCAGCTTCTTTGTAGACACGCTTAAGCATAATTTCCGCTAAGGCCTCTTCTGCTTGACCAAGCGTTTTACATGGATATGCTCCTTTGCCAAGCGCTAATCCGCTTGCTTTTACAACAATCGGCGCGCCGTGTTCGCGAATATAATCTAATGCTTTGCCATATTTTCGGAAGATTTGGAATGGCGCAGTAGGAATATTTTGAGCGAGCATTAGCCGTTTCGCAAACGCTTTAGACCATTCAATTTTTGCCGCGGCGCGAGTTGGTCCGAAAATCCGCAAACCTCTGGAGTGAAAAACATCAACCATTCCCAGTGCAAGTGAATTCTCTGGACCAACTACCGTAAGGTCAATTGTGTTTTCTTCAACAAACCGGACAAGACCTTTGATATCCGTGGCTTCAATTGCAATATTTTCTGCCACATTGCGAGTGCCGCCGTTTCCAGATGCGACATACAACTTATTAACACGAGGCGACTGTGCAAGCTTCCACGCAAGCGCGTGCTCCCGACCGCCAGAACCGATAATCAAAACATTACTAACCATATTCATATTTACTATTTTTCCTTTTCTACAGTATTTTTTACTATTAAGAACTATATTTTTTCTACCAGTAATTCTTGGAAAAATCAAGCACCGAGCCCCGCCAAAGCGGGACGAAGAGATAAATCTCTTCTTTACCTTCGCTCGGCTTTACCTCGCTCGGTGGGCGAAGGTGGAGATGACTGAAAGTCATTGACTGCCGAGCCCCGCTTTGCGGGGCAAAGATTAAAAAGAAGCAAAGCTTCTTTTTATTCTATAATGTTATTTTGGAATTTTTTGAATAATTTTTCCCAGCAAAAAAGCGAGGGACTAATGAATATTAGATGATTTTCCCCCGCCTTTTAGATTGATTTGGCCAGATTAAGGTATAGGTATAATCTCACGGAGCATTCTCATCGCTTCGATGCTGAAATCATAATTAGGACTGTGGGATAGCGCGGCAAGTGCCATGCAGTGCATGCGTTTACCATAACCACTTAGCAATCCTTTCCCGGATTTTCCCGTTTTTTCATCAACAGGTTCGAACTCATCAGTAAGAATCTGCAGTTCGTGGGGCGATACCCAGAGCATCTCGCCGATTGTCGGCTTCGCATCATGAACTATAGGGATTACTGATGCCTCATCATATCCGTTCGGTCCCTTAAAGAGAACTGAATGCATTGCGGGCAAACCCAGAATTACCATCACAATACCAGCCTTTGCTTCCATGAGCCGAGAAAGTTCACCAAGATAATAATTATATGGCACAGCCTTATTATCGCTGGCCATGACTGCTCCGCCGATGATTTCCCAATTACCACAGAATGATACGTCCGGAATTATCGACGTCGATCCCGTCCGGCGCACAAGAAGAAGCTTTCCAGATTTGGGATGCAATATCCCGACATAGATACCTCTTGTAGTCACCATTTTTTCTTTTGCCATTACGACCTCCTAAAGAACTGTATTTGAGGATTATTAAAATTTCCTCAAGATTTACAATAATAACATACGTTATAAAAAAATCAAGTCCCAATAACTTAAAAATCATAATTATCTCTGTTAGATAAAATCAAAACTTATTTTAAGTAAAATCCGGACGCTGAATTTTAATATTTTTTACCTTACTTCGCAAGACAGTCAGACGCCCCGGGGAAAATTTTATATGTGTGGCACCAAGTGTCGCACACATGTCTCACAAAAAACCAGAATTGACACCATTTTCTCTTATTCTACCAATATCCTTTTTTATTATCTCAACCTTTAAACTTGTTTTTAAATCCTTTAACTGAGCAATGAAGACGGTGGAGTCTCCAATATTTTTTCCCAAAATACGAGTGTGAAAAACCCAAAAGCCTTTTTTATTGTACTCCCAGCCTTTTTGTTGTTCTTTTAAAATGGAGATTTTTTGATTCTCTGAAGTAAT
>JAUYKD010000019.1 GCA_030700195.1 Candidatus Nealsoniibacteriota bacterium
ATTCATATTAACGGCATATCTTTAATAGAACCGAAGTGGACAGAGAAGGGAATTAAAAATATAGAAAAAGCAATCAAATTCTTGGAAAACTATAAATGGTCAAGCTACCCAGACTATATTGGAAAGAAGAATTTTCCTTCAATAACCAAACGAGATTTTCTTTTAAGAATAACGAACGGAGGAAGCGGATATAAAGAAGTTATTGAGGGCCGAATGAAAGATAAAGAAAATAAACATTTTAACGATATAGAGGCGGAATTATAATAAAAAAGGCGCGGAGAACTGTTCTCCGCGGAGCTATTTTTATTTTATTTTGTTTCTGGTATGATAAAACAATGAGAAAAAAGGGCTTATTTTTATTTTTTCCGTTGATTGTTATTTTAATCGCTTTCGGGCTCGGTTTTTACGTTGGTAAGCTTCAAGTGCCTCCGGCCCCGATAGAAGGCGTTTGCAATCAAACCGTGGGAGAACCGCAAGATGTTGACTTTTCTCTTTTCTGGGATGCCTGGAGGGTTTTAGAACAAAACTTTTTTGACTCGGAAAAAATAAACTATCAGGATATGATTTATGGGGCGATTTCGGGCATGGTTAAATCTTTAAAAGACCCTTATACGGTTTATATGCCGCCCGAAGACGCCAAGATTTTTAAGGATGATGTTTCAGGCGAGTTCCAGGGCGTTGGCATGGAAATAGGCATCAGGCAAGGGACATTAACAGTCATCGCTCCTTTAGAGGGTACGCCAGCCCAAAGGGCTGGGTTAAGGCCCGGGGATAAAATTATTAAAGTGGACGATGTTTACGTAGCTGACATTACGGTTGATGAGGCGGTTAAGCTTATTAGAGGGGAAAAGGGGACAAAGGTTGTTTTAACGATTATGCGAGACACTTTTGATCAGGTAAAGGATTTTGAGATTATCAGAGAGGTTATTGAGATACCTTCCATTAAATGGGAAGTAAAAGAAGAAGACATTGCTTATATCAAGCTTTATAATTTTTCTGAAGCCGGAGGTAATGCTTTTAAACAAGTAGGCATGGAAATAATGAAAAGCCCGACTAAGAAAATAATCTTTGACTTGAGAAATAATCCCGGCGGCTACCTTGAGGTGGCCCAGGATATTACGGGCTGGTTTTTAGAAAAAGGACAAGTTGTAACTATAGAGGATTTTGGCGGCAAAAAAGACAATAAAGAATACAAGGCCAATGGTTCGGGGCAGTTTGTTTCTTATCCAATAGTTATTTTAATTAACCAGGGTTCAGCTTCCGCTTCCGAAATATTAGCCGGAGCATTAAGAGACCAAAGAGAAGTTCAGCTTATTGGCGCAAAATCATTCGGCAAAGGTTCGGTTCAAACTCTGGAAGAATTGAAAAGCGGTTCGTTAAAGATTACGGTGGCTAAATGGCTGACTCCTAACGGGCAGACAATTGATGGAGAAGGGCTGGTGCCGGATATTGAGATTGAATTGAGCGAAGAAGACTATAATAACGAGAGAGATCCGCAACTGGAGAAAGCTATTGAAATAATAAGAGAGATGAGATAATATAAAAAAGCAGGCGAAGAGAACTTTGTTCTCTTCTTAATCTTCGTCCCGCGAAGCGGGACTCGATTTATGAAGATAATTTTATTACAAGACGTTGATAAAATCGGGAAAAAATACGAAGTCAAAAACGTAGCCGACGGCTACGGCCGGAATTTTTTATTGGCCAAAGGTTTGGCAAAAATTGCCGACGAGGAATCCTTGAAATTGATTGAAAAGCAGAAAGAGGAATTAAGAGTAAAAGCTGAAGAAGAATTAGGTAAAATTCAGCAATTCGCTTCAACCTTGGACGGATTTGAGCTTACTATTCCTTTCAAACTAGGGGATAAAGACCAATTATTTGAGTCGGTTACTTCCCAGAAGGTGGCTGAAAAACTGAAAGAGCAGGGGTTTGATATAAAAAAGACGCAGATTATTTTGCCCGAGCCGATTAAAGAGATGGGTGAATTTCCAGTTAAAATACAATTAGGCCACAATTTGGAAGTAGAAATAAAATTAATAATTATTGAAGAAAAATAATGACGCGCTATATTTTCGTAGCTGGCGGAGTTATGTCGGGCATAGGCAAAGGAGTGGCTGTGGCGGGAATCGGCAAGATTTTAAAGAGCTATGGTTTCAGGGTCACTGCCATAAAAATAGATCCTTACGTCAATGTTGACGCAGGTACTATGAATCCGATTGAGCATGGAGAAATTTTTGTAACGGCTGACGGGACAGAATGCGACCAGGATTTAGGCAACTACGAAAGATTTATTGACGAGGATTTAAGCACTCTCAACTATATAACAACCGGCCGGGTTTATCAGGCGGTTATTGAAAGAGAAAGAAACTTAGGGTATGGAGGCAAGTGCGTGGAAGTTGTGCCTCATATCCCGGAAGAAGTTATTCTTAGAATAAAAAAAGCGGCCAGAGCAACCAGGGCCGATTTTGTTTTAATAGAAATCGGAGGGACGGTCGGAGAATACCAAAACTCGCTCTTTTTGGAAGCAGCCCGGATGATGAAAATGAATATGTCCGGCAATCTGCTGTTTATTTTGATCAGCTATTTGCCTGTTCCTAGAATGGTCGGGGAAATGAAAACCAAACCGACTCAGCAGGCGGTCAGATGGCTCAATATGGCCGGCATTCAGCCGGATATGATTCTAGCCAGGTCAGTTGTTCCTTTAGACAAGCCGAGAAAAAGAAAGATATCCGTTTTTTGCAACGTTTCAAAGGAAGATGTCATTTCAGCTCCGGATGTTAAATCAATTTATGAAATTCCCCTTAACTTTGAGAAAGACAGAATGGGGGATAGGATATTAAAGAAATTCGGTTTGAGGCCTAAGAAAAAAGGAAATATGAGAGATTGGAAAAAACTGGTCAATATTATCAGAACAGCCAAAAAACCGGTTAAAATAGGCATTGTCGGCAAATACTTTGAAACAGGCAATTTCACTTTGACTGACTCTTATATTTCCATCATTGAAGCGATCAAGCATGCCAGCTGGTCTTTTAAAAGAAAACCAGAAATCTATTGGCTTTCTTCGGAGGATTACGAGAAAAATCCCCGCTTGTTAAAGGGATTAAAAGAGTACGATGGAATAATTGTACCCGGTGGTTTTGGAGTAAGAGGGATTGAAGGTAAAATAAAAACCATCCAATTCTGCAGAAAAAACAAAATACCTTATTTTGGCTTATGCCTTGGTATGCAGTTGGCTGTTATTGAGTTTGCCAGGAATGTTTGCGGGTTAAGGAGGGCTAATTCAGCCGAGTTTAACTCAAAGTGCAAAGAAAACGTGATTGATGTCATGCCAGATCAAAACATCCTTTTGAAAGAGAAAAGGTATGGAGGCACCATGAGATTGGGGGATTACAAATGCCGGATAAAGCCGGGCACTATAAGCCATAAAGCCTATAAATCCTCAAATATTTTTGAAAGACACAGGCATCGGTACGAAGTAAATAACGCTTTCAGGAGTATTTTGGAAAAAAGAGGAATAGTTGTGGCCGGAGTTAATCCGGAAAGAGATTTGGTTGAGATAATTGAAATTAAGGGTCATCCTTTTTTCGTGGCTACCCAGTTTCATCCGGAGTTTAAATCACGTCCGACAAAACCTCATCCGCTGTTTCGTGAATTTATCAGAGCTTGTTCTCGCCGGCAATCACATTGACAACCTTGGCTAATCTTTGAGAATTATTGAATAATATTTTTCTTTTTATTGAAAACTTAACAAGGCCGCTGGCCATAGCGTAGAGAGTGTCGTCTTTCCCTCGTTTTACGTTTTTTCCGGGGAGGAATTTAGTGCCCCGCTGGCGGATAATGATTTGACCGGGTTTGACTTTTTCGCCATCGTACTTTTTAACTCCCAGGTACTTAGGCAAAGAATCACGTCCCAGCTTTGATGCGCCAGTTGCTTTAGTTGTAGCCATATAATATGAGCTTATCAAAAATCAGAGAATTTGTAAACCCCGTTAGAAATCTATGAAAAATATGCTAAGCAATATAAATCGAAAGAAAATCTTGGATTTATGGCCAAAGATTTCTAACGGGGCAAGAACTCATCAAGCGGATATCGTGCTGGTTATTGGAGTTATCCTTATTTCTTTGCTTTCTTTTGCTCTGGGCTATATAACTGCTAAAACTCAGGAAAAACAACCTATTAAATTTGAAATACATGAAAATAGCTATAATTGGAGCGGGAATAGTCGGACTTTATTTATCTCTTAATCTTTCAAGAAAAGGGCATAAAGTCGTTGTTTTTGAAAAGAAGGCTAAGATTGGGAAATCAGCTTGTTCCGGGCTTTTTTCTGAAAGGATTCTTCAGTTTATTCCTGAAGCTGAAAGTTTGACGCAAAATAAAATAAAGAGCGTTTTAATACATTTTCCCGGAAAAACCCTGAAAATAGAATTTTCTAAACCCTTCTTAGTTATGAATCATGCTCAGTTGGATATGCTGGTGGCTGATTTGGCCAAAAAAGCCGGAGCAGAAATAAAGCTTAATTATAATTGGTCAAGCAATAATGAATTTGACAGAGTTATCGGATGTGACGGCGCTCAATCATTTATCAGAAAAAGCTTAAAAGAGAAAGAGCCGAAATACCGCTTGGGCATCATTGGTTTTACTGCTCAAAAAGACGGTTCCGATTATGTTGAGACTTGGCCGGTTAAAAACGGCTTTATCTGGAGGATTCCTCGCGGAGATGAGACAGAATATGGTATAATTGCTGAATCAAGAGAAGCTAAAAAACTTTTCGACGATTTCCTTAAGAAAAACAATATTTTTCTTTCAAATATTACTTCAGCTTTGATCCCCCAAGGTTTAATAATTCCTAAAAATAACAATATCACTCTTTGCGGAGACGCGGCTGGGCTAACTAAGCCGTGGAGTGGGGGAGGAGTAATTTTTGGACTAATAGCTGCCCAAATACTTCTTGCCACTTTTTCAGACTTTTTAAAATACAGACAAAACAGCATTAGATATTTTTATTCCAGAATGTTTTTTTATAAGATAATCACTAAAATAGTTTATTTCTTGGGATTTAACTTTCCTTGGATTTTACCTAAAAATATTAAAATAGAAGGCGATTTTTTACTTTAAATTATGACTGACCAGCTTAAAAAAATTCCTTATCATTTAGGCATTATTATGGACGGCAACCGGAGATGGGCCAAACAAAAAGGATTGCCTACGCTTGAAGGCCATTTTCGGGGATATAAAAAAATTGGAGAAGTAGGGGAATGGTGCAGAAAAAAAGGCATTAAGATTTTAACTCTCTGGACTTTTTCTACTGAAAACTGGCATAGGTCTCAAAAAGAGGTTGATTATTTAATGAAGCTTCTTGAGATGGCTTTGAGTAAAAGAGAAATTAATAAATTAAGCAAGAAAGGCATAAAGCTAAGAATTATTGGACAAAAAGAGCGTTTTTCAGAAAAACTGCAAAGATTAATAAAAGAAGCCGAAGAAGCTACTAAAAATAATAAAGAGGCTACCTTGGTTTTAGCTATGAGTTATGGAGGCAGAGCGGAAATAATTGAAGCTGTCCAAAAAATCATAAACAAAAAAAATACGGTTGGCAAAATTACAGAAGAGACAATTAATGAAAACCTTTGGACAGCGGGTTTGCCGGACCCGGATTTAATCCTTAGAACAGGAGAAGAATTAAGGGTTTCCGGATTTTTAACTTGGCAATCAGTCTATGCCGAGTTATATTTTCTAAAAAAATATTGGCCGGAGTTCAGTGAGAAAGATTTAGATATAATTTTGGCTGATTATGCTAATCGCGAAAGAAGGTGGGGGAGATAATATGCAAATATTTCCGACCATTACCACTAAGACCAAGTCAGGCTGGAAAAGCAAGGTTGAAGAGGTAAGGATTCTTAAACTGAAAGAGGTCTCTGTTTTTCTTAGTTGTTTATTACCCCAAGAGAGAAAAGAGCTCTATCAGGCGCTGAAAAAGACAAAGGTTCAGAAAATACCTTTGGTTCATTTAAGAGACGATGTTGAATTGTGGGAATTAGATTATTTGAGAGAGCATTACCAAACTGCGATTTTTAACACCCATAGCGGCAGAGAATTTCCTTTTAAGAATAATTTGGATAAATATAAAAAGGAAATTTACATTGAAAACGCTTACTATTCGTTTGACGAAGAAGAGCTCAAAGAGTTTGCCGGGATTTGTCTGGATTTTTCCCATTTGGAAAACGACCGGCTTTTGCGTCCTGAAATTTATCAGCAAGATATCAAGCTCATAGAAAAATATCCTCTTGGCTGCGGGCACATTTCAGCCATTAACTCAATGACCAATATGGATAAAGAGGGGAGCGCGTGGCGCTGTTCTCATTTTTTTGAAAACTTATTCGAGTTTGATTATTTGAAAAGATATCCGCTAAAATATTTTCCGTCCATTATAGCTATTGAGCTTGAAAATAGTATAAAAGATCAGCTTAAAGTCAAAGAATATATTTTGAATCTCTTAGCTTAACTTGACAGATTTTATTGTTCATAATAATATTATATAATAAATAAAAGAAGGAGGTGATAATTTATGAATGGTACCTGACAGACCGACTGACCAGCCAATTGAGACGACATTTTTTATTCACAGGTGAAGCCTCCTCTATAAATAGAAAGTCTTTTAAACAATTTTAACAGTTTTAAGAAAAGAAGTTTTATAATACAAGATAACCAAAGTAAGTAATATTAAAACTCCAGTAAGGACAAAAGGAAGAAAATAAGCCAAAGTAAACAGCACGCCTGCTAATAATGGCCCTGCCATCCTGCCTAAGCTTTCAAAAGCGCCTGCAATCCCCATGGTTAACCCCTGTCCTTTTTCTGTTTTTTCAGAGAGGAGAGAAGTGCTTACCGGTCTGATTAACGAAGAGCCAAAGCTGATTATAGAAGCTGTGATATATAAAATAAATAATGACGGCGAAAACGGCAAAAGGATGAAAAAGCAGGCCATTATCATAAGTCCGATCATTATGCCTTTTCTTTTGCCTGTTTTATTGATGATTAAGGATACGATGAAGAATTGAACGATTGCTGATACTACGCCAGTGATAAGAAAAAGTAATCCAATGCCCCCGCTTCCCAGGTTGAATTTTTCAATACCGAGTAAAGGAATGGAAACTTGTCTGTTGGACATAGAGAATGACCATAGAAGAGAAATAAAGAAAAGAGGGGCAAGGGAAGATTTTATGCCTTTTGGAATAGCAAACAAGTTTTCACTGAAAACCCGGGAAAGATTTATTAATCTTGTATCTTTTACTTTTAGAGATTCTGGAAGAAATCTAAAAACAAAGATGGAATTAAAAAGGCAAGCTGCGCCAGCTATTAAAAATGGCAGAGTGGTACTATGTTCTGCTAGAATGCCTCCAAAAGCAGGACCTAATATTATGCCCATTGCAGAAAAAGCTCCGAATCTGCCCAATGCTTTTAAGCGTTCTTGCTTTGTTGTTATGTCAGCTACGTAAGCTTTGGCCGATGGCACAACCGCTCCGGAAAATACTCCTTGGATTAACCTGGAAATAAAAAGAGCCGGAAGATTGTTTATAAAAGCAAAAAACAAAAAGCTTACTGTCATGCCTAATAATCCGCCTCCAATAAGAGTTTTTCTGCCAAAACGGTCAGAAAGCATTCCCCAGAAAGGGGACAAGAAAAACTGGGTTATGGCGAAGGAAGCTCCCAAAAGCCCGATTGTCGCATTGCTTGCTTGGAATGTCTTAGCATATACGGGTAGTAGGGGAAAGATCATTGAAAAAGCCACCATATTAATGAATACGGCAAAATAAAGTAGAAAAAACGGAGAATTTAAGAATTTAAACACAACAGTTTTATTATATAGAAAAATTTAGAAAAATCAAGAGAAAATAGGGTAACGGTTAATATTGTGCGACATTTAATTACAAAGAAAGAGGACTCTTTTTAGGGAGTCCTTTTTTTAGAGGAAGAATGAATTTATTCTGGTTGTTCTTGCAAAAATTGCAAAAATTCTTCGGTTAGTTCTACCGGGACAAATTGCTGACTCAAATTAAGCGGGAAAAGAGAGAAAGGTATTCCGTGTTTCTCCAGGATACGATTGACAGGCAGGAAGTGTCGAGTAATATGCGGATCTTTCTGTGATATTTCCTTTATTTGTTCTACGCTGAAAATTATTCCTTCTGGCAATTTGTGGTGATCCATTCTACCTCCGTTTTTAAAATTTTATATTTATACTGTATTATAAGAGATGGTCACTGTCAAGAGGATAACTCAAACTTGATTTTTCATTAATAATATTTATAATAAAAAAAGGAGGAAAATACAATGATTACGCAGCAAGTTAAGAGTCAACTTTCTTTGTTTAAAATTGCTGAAAACAGTAGTGAAAGCCCGGAAGCCAGAATTGAGGCGGTGAAAGGTCTTTCAGACCAAAACTATCTTTCCCTAATTGCCAAGAGTTCCGACGATTGGAGGATTCGGAGAGTGGCTGTTAATTGTCTCGTTCTCCCGGCAATTTTAAGAAAGATCATCAGGAAAGATGAAAACGAAGAAGTGAAACGCGCGGCTCAAAAAAGATTAAAAGAGCTAAAAAATACGGTCTTGAAAAATTAAGGCCGTATTTTCATTTTTTAAGGTTTTTACCGCTGTGGAATTGGCGGTGAATATCTCTAAGGCGCTTATTAGTGACATGGGTATAAATCTGGGTGCTCATTATACTGCGGTGGCCCAAAAACTCTTGGATGGTTCTTAAATCAACCCCTTGATTCAATAGGTCGGTTGCCATACTGTGGCGCAGAGTATGAGGAGTGGTGAAAATAGGCGCGCCGGCGGTCAGAGCGTACTTTTTAATGATTCTTTCTATGGAACGGCCGGTTAAGCGGCCGTCAGCGTCTTTTCTTGATTTATAGTTTATGAACAAGGCCTTTTCTTTATCTTGGCGGGTTGTTAAATACTTTTTAATCCATAAAAGAGCTCTCTCTGAAAAGTAAACAGTTCTGGGATGATTGCCTTTGCCGATAACTCCCAGCTCAAGATCTTTTTTATCTTTTAAATTAATAAACTGTTCTTTATTTAGAGCCACCAGTTCGGCTATTCTTAAGCCAGTGGAAAAAAGAGACTCTAAAATAGCCTTATCTCTAAGCCCCGGAATGGTTTTTTGGTCCGGAGCCAGTAAAAGCTTCTCAATCTGGTCTAAATTAAGGAACTTGACGGTTTTCTGGCCTTTCACGTCTTTTGGCAGAGTTATTTTGCCTGGGGGGATAGATTGTATGTCTTTGGCTACAAAATAGCCCAAAAGGGCTCTTAAAGCGACAAGATAGTAGTTCTGGGTGCTTCGCTTGAGAACCTGGCCCTTATCGTTCTGAGAACGGGACAAAAACAGCCGGTAAGCCCAAATGTCATCCGGAGTAAGTTCGCCAGGTGTGATGTCTTGTTTGTGCGTTTTTGTCAGCCAGGAAACAAATTTATCTAAATATCTTTTATAGTTTTCCTGAGTTTTATCAGCTAAGCCTTTCTCAACTTCACAATAATCAAGGAAGTCGGGAATATGTTTAATAATAGGGGCGTTCGGTTTCTCCATATATTATAAATCGCTTTACTAACATTGTGCGACCTTGTCTATATCTATAATAACACCGCCAAAGGCGGTGTCAATCATCGAACCCGCAAAGCGGGTGAAGGTAAAGATGAGGGTGAAGCCCTCATCGCCCCTCCCCTGCCCTAAATATAATCCTTTAATTCAATAAATCCTTAAACCTTTCCCAAAGATCTTTTTCCATCTCTTTTTTCTCTTTTTGGAATTCTTGGTTTATATCCGGCATTTCTTTGCCCAGCGCTTTAAGAAGCTTTTGCCACCACGTTTCAACTATGTTTCCAAGAGTGCTGTCCCAAAAGCCCTTGACCCAGCCCCACATCTTAAGAAAAAACGGCAAACCCTCATTGTCCCAGACGTCTTTTACTGCCCTGGGCAGCTGTTTTAGTGCTTCCAGGCCCAGCGTTTTGACATCATTTATGGTTTCCGGAGCTTGGATTTGGGCAGAAGTTTGATAGATTGGCAAGCCGAGGAAGAAGATATTTATTATTAAAATAGAAACAATGTATTTTTTCATAATATTAATTCTTTAGCTTGTTTAATTCTGATTAAAGTTTCTTCTTTCCCCAGAGCCTCGGCTATCTCAAAAGGGCCGGCCGACGCTTTTTTACCGCTTAAAGCAACTCTAAAAGGCCATAAAAGTATTCCTCTATCCCCCGTTTGTTCCGCCTCTACCATTAAAACATTTTCAATCTCTGCTTTATCCCACCTCTTTATTTTAAATAATAATTTCTCTAAAATATCAAGAGATTGTTTGATTTGTTCATCATCCGCTTTTTTCCATCTTAAAAGTTCTTTACTATACTGCGGTTGTTTAAAGAAAAAATCAGTCAATTCCTTTATTTCCGAAAGCTTTTTTAACCGTTCTTTGTGCATAGCAATTATTTGTTGAAGTTTTTGCTTGTCGATTTTTGGCCCGCCTGCCGGCGAGGCAGGCAGATACGGTTGACAAAGCTCCGTCAGTTCGTCAATTGATTTCTGCCTGATATAAAAGCCGTTTAAGTAGTCCAGCCGCTGGATGTTGAATATGGCCCCTGACTTCTGCACTTTTTCCAGGGAAAATTCTTTTATTAAAGAATCCATAGAGAAAATCTCTTTTTCCGTACCTGGATTCCATCCTAAAAAAGCCATGAAATTAATTACTGATTCAGCCAGATACCCTTGTTTTCTATATTCAGCTATAGATTGAGTTCCATGCCTTTTGCTCAGCTTGCTTTTATCAGGACCGAGAATTAAAGGCAAATGGCCGTATTTTGGTTGGGGCAAATTCAGGGCTTCTTGCAGAAGGATTTGTTTTGGCGTGTTTGGGATATGGTCTTCTCCCCTGATGACATGAGATATTTTCATTTCAAAATCATCCACCACTAAAGCAAAATTGTATAAGGGAGTAGATAAGTCCTTGGCTATAACAAAGTCCCCCAGCAAAGAAGACTCAAACTCTATTTTCCCCCGGATAATGTCGTTAAAACTCACTTTTTTTTCTGGAATCTTGAATCTAATGACTGACGGTTTGCCTTGAGAAAGATATTTTTTAATTTCTTCTTCAGAAAGGTTATGGCACTTGCCGTTATATTTGGCTGGCACTCCCCTGCTCATTTGCTCCTGCTTTTTTCCTTCCAATTCTTCTTGCGTACAAAAGCAATAATAAGCCAGGCCGTCTTTTACAAGCTTATCCAGATATTTAATATAGATTGAAGTTCTTTCGCTTTGCAAAAAAGGACCTTCATCCCAGATGATGCCCAGCCACTTTAAATTATCAATAATGTCTTTTTCAAACGCTTTATCAGATCTTTCAATATCAGTGTCTTCTATCCTTAAAATAAGCTTACCTCCACTATGTTTAGTAAAAAGGTAGTTGAAAAGCGCTGTTCTGGCATTGCCGAAATGTAAAAGTCCGGTTGGCGAAGGAGCCATTCTTACTCTGATTTCTTTTGATTTAAGCGCCATAATTTATTTTCTTAAATATTTAACAAGGTATTCGGCAATTATCTTACCAGCCTCCGGCCTGGAAAAATCTTTAGCCCTTTGAGACATTTTTTGCAGGATTTCCGGTTGAGAAAATAAATATTTAAGTTTTTCTAAAAAGAAATGAGGGGTTAAGTTTGCTTCTTCAAGCACTAAAGCGGCTCCGGCTTCCTCGCAAGAGTAAGCGTTTTTCAATTGATGGTCTTGGGCTGAAGTTGGTAAGGGGATAAGAATGCTTGGTTTTTGGCAGGCGGTTATTTCAAAGATACTTCCCGAGCCTGCTCGGCTGATAACCAGCCAACAGGCCTTTAGGGCATGCTTTAACTCAACCTCCGTCAAAAAAGCAATTGGATGGTAGTATTTTTCTAAATCTTTATTAATAACGACTTTTGCTTCTTCTTTAACCTGCTGAATGTTTTTTTCTCCTGTTTGGTGGATCAGCTCAAAATCAGTTAATATTCCCGACAATATTGATAAAATCATATCGTTTATCTTTTGGGCGCCCTGCGAACCTCCTAAAATCAAAAGGAGCGGCTTTTCATCACTTAGCCTAAAGAGCTCTTTCGCTTTTTCTTTATTTCCGTTCAGCAATTCTTTTCTGATGGGATTGCCGGCAAAAATCATTTTCTTTTCAGAAAAGTATTCTGTTTGGTTGATCGGGAAAGAAATAAAAACTTTTGGAGTGAATTTACTTAAGAATCTGTTGGCCAGCCCGGGACTTATGTCTGATTCGTGCAAAAGAACGGGCACTTGCAGGATTTGGCCGGCTATAACCGGAGAGATTGAGCCATATCCTCCTTTACTGAAAATAAGGTCGGGAGCCAGCAGAAAAACATAAAAGAAAGATTGAAAAAAGCCGATGGGCATTTTAAACAGAATATCAACGATATTTTGAAGAAAGCTTTGCCAAGCAAAGTACCTTCTTATTTTGCCGGCCATAATCCATTTCATTTTAATTCCTTCTTGGGAAAGAAAAACAGAGCCGAATTCGTCTTTCGGGCCGAGATAAAAGAAATCAGCCTTAAATCCAATTTTCCTAAGTTCTCTGACAACGGCGATTATTGGGAAGATGTGTCCGGCGGTGCCCCCGCCGGTAAAAAGTATCTTCATATATCGAATTTTTTAATTTATTAAGTCAAAAAGATAAATCTTTTTTCCACCTTCACTATCGTTCGGTAATCGAAGATGGAAATGAATTCTCAAATTCATTGACGTTTGGAAATATTAAGCAGAATTCCTATGCCGATAAGCTCTGTGACTAAAGCCGATCCGCCATAGCTGATAAAAGGCAGAGGAACGCCGGTTAGAGGAAGAAGACCGACCATTGAACCAATATTAACAAAAGTTTGCAAAGCGAGCCATCCGGTTATCCCCAAGGCCGTTAGCTTTAAAAAATTATCTTTAGCTTTTTTAGCAATGGAAAAACCAAGCCAAACGAAAATCAGAAAGAAAGAAATCATGGTTAAGCTTCCCAAAAATCCGGTTTCTTCAGCAAACGAGGCAAAAATAGAATCAGCCATGGGTTGAGGTAAAAAGCCGAATCTCTGAACGCTCATGCCAAGTCCTGTTCCTAATATCCCTCCAGAGCCAATAGCAATAAAGGCCTGCTTTATCTGATAGCTTATGCCCATCGGGTCAATATCAGGGTTAATAAAGCTTAAGAATCTATTTAATCGGTATGGAGCAAGTTTAATAAGGGCTGTTAAGCCGGCCAAGGCAACCAAAACAATAAAGCCGGCGTGCTTGAGAGGAGTTCCAGCTAAAAAATACATTAAAAGACCGGTAGACATTATAATTCCCAAGGTGCCTATATCCGGCTGTAGAATTAAGAGCAGGGCTATTAATGACATTATAGCTGAAAAGGCCAAGAGAGTTTCGTTAAACTCTTTTTTAGTTTTTTCCATTCTAGATGAAAGCCAAGAGGCCAGATAAAGTATGAAAATAAGTTTTAAGGCTTCTGATGGCTGGAAGGAAGTTATGCCTAAGTTTATCCAGCTGCTGGCTCCTCCCAGAGTTATGCCGATTATCGGGACAAAAACCAAAACCAGTAAAAACAAATTTAAAAAGAGCAGGGCCGGTATCCACTTCTTTAACAAAGAAAGCTTTATTTTATAAGCCAGAAATCCAAGAATAACTCCGGGCAGCAGGCCGAAGAGAAGATGATGGAAAAGAAAAGTATTGGGCGAGCCGAGCTTTTCCTGCGATAAAGCGGCTGAAACGCTGGTTATAACAACAACGCCCAGCAATAACAAAACAGCCACCGCTGAGATTAAGAAATAATCGGCTTTCTTCATATATTATTTATTTTAACTTTCCCTTTCCTTTTTTTGTTAAACTTTTTTTATTTAGTATTTTATATTTTATTCCTTTTTATCAAAAAGTCAAGCACCGAGCGAGGCGAAGCCGAGCAAAGGTAAAGATGACCGAAGGTCATCGACTGACGAACGGGTTAAGCTTTAACGAACTTTTTAAATAAATCCCCCCGTTCCTCGTAATCTTTAAAAACACCAAAGCTGGGAGAAGCCGGAGATAACAAACAAATCTTATTTTTGTTCGTATGTTTAAAAGCCAGTCTGACCGCGTTTTCCATATCATTCACAAAAAAGGAGCCGAGCTCTTTTTTTTGAAAAGAGCTAAGTTCCTTCCAACTCCGTTCACCGGTGGTCGGGAACAAAATTAAGGTTTTAACTTTGCTTTTTTTGATTCTTTCTCCTAATTTTTTAAAGTTCAGTTCCCTATCGTACCCGCCTAAAATCAATGTCTGTACTTTATTTCCCAAATAATCCAACGCTTCAATCGTTGTTTGGGGAATAGTTGAAAGAGAATCATTGTAAAACTCAATCCCTTTAAATTTGCCGACAAACTCCAAACGGTGAGGCAGAAGCTTGAACTTTTTTAATTCAGGAACTTTGAATAATTTAGCAACTTTTTTTGTTGCCTCAACGTTCAATTGATAATACTTGCCTTTTATGGGGATTTTCTTTGCTTTTGATTCCCGGGCTATTTTACTAATAAGAGGATCTTGAGAATTGTATATTAAATAATCATTTTTCGTTTGGTATTTAGCAATATTGGCTTTAGCTAAAACATATTCGT
>JAUYKD010000054.1 GCA_030700195.1 Candidatus Nealsoniibacteriota bacterium
CAGGGGATGACGCAGGAAGAATGGCAGAAAATTAATTCCGACCCGCAGAAGCCTCTTTTTAATCGGGTTATTTCAGGGATAGGATATCCGACCGGTTCCACTATTAAGCCGTTGATCGGCATAGCGGCTCTGGAAGAGGGAATTATTAATGGCAATACCCAGCTTTATTCTCCTTTGGAAATCTGCATTCAGAATCCCTGGTATCCGGAAAAAGAAGATTGTTATGCTGATTGGCAATACCACGGAACAAGCGATATTAAAAGAGCGATTGCCGAATCGGTCAACACTTTTTTCTATCAAGTTGGCGGGGGCTACGAAAGTTTTAAAGGATTGGGGGTGACAAAGATTAAGAAATGGCTGGAGATTTTTGGCTGGGGGACAGAAACAGGTATTGATTTATTTGAGGAAGGAAAAGGAATTTTGCCAAATTTAGAAGACGATTGGCGTCTTGGAGATACTTATCATCTTTCTATCGGCCAAGGTAAATTTTCCATTACTCCTTTGCAGGTAACGTCAGCTTATGTGGCTATAGCCAACAAAGGTAAAATTTTTCAACCCCAAGTAGTTCAAAAAATTATAAACAGCAACAAAGAGATTATTAAAGAAATAAACCCGAAAATCGTTAGAACGATTCCGGCCCAGGAAAAAAACTTAGAGATTGTTCGTCAAGGCATGAAACAGGCCGTCACTTCTCCTCAAGGCTCCAGCTATATTTTAAACTCTTTGCCAGTTTCAGCCGCCGCTAAAACCGGTACCGCTCAAACCGGCCAAGAAGACGTTTATCATAACTGGGTGACGGTTTTTGCTCCTTACGATAATCCGAAAATAGTTTTGACCGTTATTATTGAAAACGTTAAAGGATTGCAGGCAGCGGCTTTGCCCGTAGCCAAAGAAGTACTTGATCGGTACTTTTCAAAATAAAAAGTCCCGCGGTTATTTCCGTCGGGACTTTCGAAAATTACTTGCCGTCCAGTTTTTATTAAGCAGCGAACAAATCTTCTTATATATCTATGCTTCATATAGTCCTCCTTTTTTGGAAATATGCCTAAATTCCGAGTTTTTTTCGGTAATTGAATATTAAAATAATAAGCTGAAAAAGTCAAATTTTTAAACTTGTAGTTGTTAGACGAGTTGTTAGACGTCGGACGTCTAGTAGTTTCCGTCTAGTAGTTTCGTCTTACGGTTTTTATTCAAAAAGGATATCTTTAATTGACGATTCTCTTGGTTGTAGTTTCGCAGTATTTGTTTTTATAAACTTAAGATAAGAATTGGTATTAGAAAATTGATTAAGAATAACGCCCGGTTTTAAAAGTTCTTCCCAGCGATTATTTTTAACAAAATCTTGATAGCTTGACCAAGGATAATTTATTTCTTTATCTTTCCATTGTTTTAATTCTCTTGGGTTACGATGAATGTATGCTGAAAGATAAAGAAGTTGTTCATCTGTTTCTACGCGTATCGCCCGAAAAGAACCCTGAAAAAGATGCCCCCTTTTTCTATATTTTGTGTTAAAATATTTTGCATAGCCAGTTTGTATCCGCTGAAGATAACGGGAAATACCATTGCCATTATCAGTTTTTTCTTGAGCAAGAAGATGAAAATGATTTGGCATAATAGTAAACGAATTTAATTCTGTAATTCTTTTGGCGATAATTTGGCGTACTATATCTTCTGGTATATTGAATTGTGAATGTTTGATAAAATAGGAACTCTGGCGGCCAATATTGTAAAAAGGTAATGGAGCTTGATATACAAGAATAAAAAAAAGAAAACGGCTATAATCTTTTTCGTCAAAAAATATTGGAGCTTCGTCGTTGCTACGATTACAGATATGGTAATAGTTATTTTGTGCAAATTTAAATTTTCTTATCATAATTATGACATAACATACTAGACGTCGGACGTCTAGTATACGCGTCTAGTATACGTCTCGTCTAGTATATGTATACGTCTAATATACGAGGAGGTGCTGGAATGATATTTCGGCCAAAAATAGCTTATTCACACTTGTCTACACTTGACAAGGTTTTTCGTTCATTTATTATGGTTTAATATGGAAAAACACCTAACCCAGGAAGGGTTGGAAAAATTAAAAAATGAATTGGTTTATCTTAAAACGGTCAAACGAAAAGAAATTGCCGAGCGTCTTGAAAAAAGCATTTCTTTCGGCGACTTGACCGAGAATTCAGAATATCATGAAACAAAAGAAGCCCAAGGATTTTTGGAAGGCCGTATTTTGGAATTAGACGATATTATCAGCAATGCCATTGTTGTCCAGTTAGAAAAGAAAAAAAACTTTGTGCAGGTCGGTTCAACTATTTTAGTTAAAGCGGGTTCTCAAAAGGAAAAATTCACCATTGTCGGAGCAGAGGAAGCGAATCCCTTGGAAGGTAAAATATCTATTGAATCTCCTTTAGGCAAGGCCTTACTGGCTCAGTCAAAAGGAGTTATTGTTGAAGTTATGTCTCCTCAAGGCAAAGTGCAGTATAAAATTTTGAAGATAGAATAGAGATTTTTGAACTCAGATGTTTTTTAGCGGGCGCGGACGCCTGTTTTTTATTTTGACCTTATGGTTAAAATAAAGTAATATAAAATAAGTTATGCCAATAGCCAATATTCGTAAAAATAGGTTAGAGAAGCTGGCAGCTCTCAAAAAAGCCGGAATTAATTCTTATCCTGCAAAAGTTAAAAGAACTCACCTAGTTGAGCAGGCTTTAGCTGGTTTCAATGAATTTTCTAAAGCCAAAACAAATCTTAGCTTGGTTGGCAGGATTAGATCGATCAGAGAGCACGGCGGTTCAACCTTTTTACATTTTGAGGACGAAACAGGAGTTATGCAGGCTTATTTAAAGCAGGACGTTGTCGGACAGAAGCAGTATGGATTATTTTTGAAGAATTTTGACATTGGCGATTTTATTGAGATTACCGGGATATTATTTCAGACAAGAAGAGGGGAGAAAACGATTGAAGCAGCTTCTTTTAAAATGCTGGCAAAATCACTTCTGCCTTTGCCTGAAAAATGGCACGGGCTTTCGGATGTTGAAGAAAGGTTCAGGAAAAGATATCTTGATTTGATAATGAATAGGAAAGTAAAAGACAAGTTCAAAATGAGGAGCAGAATAATAAGGGAAATGCGCAATATTTTAGCTCAAGAGGACTTTATGGAAGTAGAAACCCCTATTTTACAACTGATCCCTGGCGGGGCATTGGCTAAGCCATTTAAAACGCATTTGAACGCCTTAAAG
>JAUYKD010000058.1 GCA_030700195.1 Candidatus Nealsoniibacteriota bacterium
ACATAATCTGCCTTATCTTCCGGCAGGACTTCAGCAAAAACTCTTTTAATCCCCAGAACTCGGCCGACCGCCTCGGCAGTTTTTTGGTTATCGCCGGTGATCATTGCTGTTTCTATCCCTAAAGAATTAAAGTATTCAACCGCTCTCTTGGCGTTTGGCTTGATGGGATCTTGAGCGGCAATAATCCCGGCTACCCTGCCGCTTATCGCCACAATCATCAGGGTTTTTCCTTCATTTAAAAGACGGCTGAATTCCAATTGGACAGCCTCCAGATTGACATTATATTTTTCCATTAATTTTCGGGTGCCGACAAGAACTTCTTTTCCTTCTACGGTTGCTTTGACGCCATGACCGGCAAGAGCTTCAAAGTTTCTAATGTCATCGGGAATGGCAATATCTCTCATTTTAGCCTCTTCTAAAACAGCAATGCTTAAGGGGTGGTTTGATTTTTTTTCAGTCGCAGCGTCAAACATTATTAATTCATTCTCACTAAAACCAGGAGCCGCCACAACATCGGTAATTTTTGGCTTTCCTTCGGTCAAGGTTCCTGTTTTATCTAAAACAATTGCTTTAATCTTAGCTGTTTGTTCCAGGGTAGCGGCATTCTTAATTAAAATATTGTGCTTGGCTCCAAGACCGGTACCAACAGCCACGGCTGTGGGCGTGGCCAATCCCAAAGCATCGGGGCAAGCAATGACAACGACTGATATGGCAAAAGTTAAAGCTAAAAGAAGAGGATTCCCCAAAATAAAATACCAGATTACAAAAGTAATCAAGCCGGCTGTTATCGCCAGAATAACCAAATACTGGGCAGCTTTATCAGCCAAGCGCTGGCCGGGAGCTTTAGAATTTTGAGCTTCTTCTACCAAACTGACAATCTGGGCCAAAACAGTATCTTTGCCTATTTTAGTAGCCCTAAACCTGACCGAGCCTGACTGATTAATTGACCCGCCGATTACCCCATCGCCAACTTTTTTGCTCAAGGGCATTGATTCTCCGGTAATCAAAGATTCATCAATCAAAGTTTCTCCTTCAATAATTTCTCCATCAACCGGCACTTTATCGCCGGGCTTAAGAACAATAATGTCCTCTTTTTTAATTTCAGAAGTGGGTAAAAGAATCTCTTGATTGCCCCGCATCACCCTGGCCTTTGGCGGGACCAAATTAAAAAGCGCTCTTAGGGCTTCGGATGTTCCTCTCCGGGATTTCATTTCCAGCCAATGCCCAAAAAGAACAAAGGTTACCAGCATGGCAGCCGCCTCATAATAAGTATCTTGGCTGCCCAGAACAGTAAGCCCAACGCTAAAAAGATAAGCAGCGCTTACGCCTATGGTAATAAGAACCGACATATTCAAAACCCGGTTTCTCAAAGAACGGTAACTGCCGTACAAAAAAAGCCAACCGCCGTAGACAACCACCGGAGTGGTCAAAATAAACAAGAGCCAGGAAACAGGAATTAAAGAGGGCAGCTTCAACCCTAAAAAGTTAATAGCCAAAGGCGAATAAAGAACGATAATGATTGTCAAAATCAAAGAGAAAATAAAGCGATTGCGAACGCTGTCCTCCATGCTTTTCATCATTGCCTGGTCTCCGCCATGCTCTGCATCCATAGTCATTGCCATATTCATTTTGAATCTCTGCCACCAGGACATTTTGCCATGTTTCATTCTGGGCTTCTCGTCCTTTTCGACATGCTGATAACCGCAATCAGAAATCAATTCTCTGATTTCTTGTTCGTTAATTTTTTGTTCATCATAAACTACAGTAACGCTTTCTGTCACAAAGCCGACATTAGCCTCTTTGATATAAGGGTTTTTCTTGAGCTGTTTTTCAATCTCTTGGCAGCATCCGGCGCGTAAAAGATTGCTTATTTTGATAGTCGTTTTTTCCATAACAATTACTGAACTATCCAAGTTAAAGCAATAAGAATAGTATAAAGCCCGGCGCCCAAGATAAAATAAGAAGGCCTTCCCTTGGCTTCCCTGGGAATAAAATCCATAATGACGATGTAGAAGAAGGCGCCGATGACGAAAGCTAAAAGAATATGGTACAAAAATATCTGTTCCAAAACCGCCGAGGATGACAGCGCACCCAAGAGAACTGCTGAGGCCAATAATATCCTAAAAAATCTTTGTTCTCTAATGCGAATATGAACTTTTTCGAGAGAAACCCGGCTGACCGCCGCATAAAATACAATTGGCAGGAAAAATAATAAACCCGTCCAAAGATTAATTTTCAAAAAATCAACCATGATAATTCCAATAATAAAATAATATAAGAAAAAAATCAAAAAGTGGGCTTCTTTAAGCCTCAAAGAACGCTCTTCTCCTCCAGCATGCTGGTAAAGATATTTTTCCAAAATATGAACTAAGCTGAAACCCAAAAGGATAAAAATAAATATCCATTGATTAATATGAGCTACCCCTTTATACAAATCAGGCAAAAGATACAAAAAAACATAAGCTACCGAAGCCCCGGCCACAAAAGACATTGTTTTGGCTTTTGTGGCTTCCTGCTTAAAAAATATCTTTTCATTCCAAAAATGAACCGCTCCCAAAAATAAACTAAGTAAAATGGCTATTGTCATAATTCTTCAATTTCTTTCAGTATTTTTTTAATGCTGGCAAGGGTGCCCTCGCCTTCTCCGCCGCAAGCCATTTTACCGTAACCAGGATTAATGATTTTATACCCCTCTTGTTTTAATGTTGCTATGTTTCTTTGAACAATATTATTTTTCCACATGTTTTCATTCATGGCCGGAGCTATAAACACCGGAGATTTCGCTGCCATAATAGTAGTAGTCAGTATATCATCGGCAATACCTGAAGCCACTTTGCCAATAAAGTTGGCGGTAGCCGGAGCCACTAATATTAAATCAGCTTTTTTAGCATATGTTATATGTCCAATGTCTGAGTCGGCTGGCAACTCAAACATATTGGTAACTACTTTATTCTTTGAAATTGTCTGAAGGGTAAGAGGAGTTATAAAGCGACCAGCGTTCTCGGTCATAATAACATGAACATCCGCCTCTCTGCCTCTAAACACGCCAATAATTTCAGCAGCCCAATAAGCGGCAATTCCTCCGGTTACCCCCAGCACCACCGTTTTCCCTTTCAAGTCCATATTTTAACAACACCCTCCGCCGCT
The DNA here is from genome assembly GCA_030700195.1 of Candidatus Nealsoniibacteriota bacterium. Classification (GTDB taxonomy): domain Bacteria; phylum Patescibacteriota; class Minisyncoccia; order Minisyncoccales; family MHMH01; genus JAUYKD01. The sequence goes on from JAUYKD010000058.1 coordinate 3,148, forward strand.
TTTTTGTTTTGGCGCTTGCTTCATCTGCGCTTCCCTATCGTTTACGTATTCTTCAGCGTGTTCCTTTGAGCAGAAATGTTTGCCGAAACGCTGGGGCGCTGTATTTTTATCTACTTTCTCTCCGCATTTTTCGCAATGTTTATCAAACCATCCCATATTTTTAAAAATAAATTAATTATTAATTTAACTCTTTGACCTTTAGCTCACACATAATTCCATAGCTTCTCTTTGAAGTTTTTCAACAGCATCTGACCGCAGGCCGGTTAATCTGACCAAATCACTGACCGAATATTTTAATAAATCCTTGGCTAAAATAATTCTCCTTTCAGATAGTCTTTCTCTGGCATACATGTTAAGAGAGGATAAAATAGTAACGGGATAAAGCCCCTTCTTTTCTATAAGATATTCCAAACTTTCATTTTTGGGATAACGCCAGCTGACGATTTTTAGACCGGCGCACTTTGCGTAGCGAACAGCCTGGCTGGTGCATTTGGTATTGGTGACCAGCCAGGCCTCATGGAACTCGCGGCTTGACTGAGGATCCTTCTGCCATCGTTTACAGATATCTTCAAAACGGGCCTGCACATAGAGCGCAACCTTCACGTCGGACTTGAGGCC
>JAUYKD010000004.1 GCA_030700195.1 Candidatus Nealsoniibacteriota bacterium
GATGTTATATTTCAACGGTTCTTCTGACGGAAAAAGTTCAGTTACTTTATGAACTGCAAAAGCGAGTCTAATGTGGACATTTTTAGGCATTTATTCATTCTATAATCGTGACATTTTATGTCAACCCCGTTAGAAATCTGCTAAACTGCTGAAGAAGATCAAGGGGGAGATTTCTAACGGGGTCAAGCTTAAGATAAACAATGCGACATTGTCACATTACTCCTTTAGCTAGTTAGTTTTAGTATAAAAAAAGGGTTCCTTTAAAGCACATGATATGCAATAAAGCAACCCTATAATTTTCAAGGAGAAGAAGAAACCTCCTTCTCCTTTGGTCCGATGATTATACCATTTTAAAAAAATAAAAGCTCCGGTTAATGCAAGCAGTTGCCCGGAGCTTCACCTTAAAGCTAGTTTTACTGCTTCTAGTAATAAGGGCGTTCCTTTATTTCCTTAAGTATTATGGAACACAAAATAATACCCAGATTCCCTGTTTGTCCTTCCATAGACCGGGAACGTCTTTATGGATAACCTAGCTGTCCAAACTATCAGGGTCCGCTAGGCGACTTCTAATAGGTATTATGATGCTAGCATATAAAGAATATCTTGTCAATAGCAACGCGCTCAATCTTTATAAAGGACAACTCATCGGGAAAGTCTTTTTAGAATTGGCATCATCTCCTTCGCCAAAACTAACTCCTGACAAATCGGGACAATTTCCAATAATATAAATACCGTAATAATTATTGTTAAAAACTGCGTTGCTGAAAGTGGTTGTTGAATTATCCATATAAAGGGCCGAGGACCCCGATCCGTAATTATACGTTGCTCTATGGTCCCGAAAGATAGTATTTTCTATTTGAGAAACAGAACTTATCAACTCTACGCCGGCATATAAATTATTTTCAATGACAGAGTTTTTAATTGTCAAAGGAGCGCCATCGGTTTTTATCGCTCCGCTTTTGGCGTTTACTCCTCCCAAAAAAGTATTCTGCCATCCGCCATACCTGACAATAACGTTATCTAAAACAGGACTAGTGCTTGAAGAGGAAAAATAAATATAGTGCCAGCTCCCGGCTCCCGGCTGCGTAACTGCGCCATCATTATTAGTGTCCCCACCGTACTCGTCATCCTGGATAGAAGTAAATATTATTTTCTCGCTTTCTGTGCCTTCAGCTCTGAAATTAGCTTCAATGTTTAATCGCTTTTGATATAAAAATTTTATTATCACCCCGGGCTCAATATTAAAATCTAATCCGGCGGGCAAGCTTAACGTCTCAACTACATAAGGATTATTTGTTTTGCGCCAAGTTATAGAAGTTTGCCCGTCCGGATAATTAAGCCCGGTTAAATAAATTCCATTATAATTGTTATTTTGAAGAATATTATTGGAAATAAACGCTAATAAGTTGTTAATTTGAATTGGAATATAATTTGCTTCAAAGGTGTTGTTTTCAATCACAGGTCCGGCAACCCCTTCAACTAAAATCCCGATATTATTGCCGTTGAAAGTTGAACTGCTGATTGTCGGACTGCTGCTTTCTATATAAATGGCGGCCGGTTTTGACCAGGAAGTATTAATCTCGTTAAATTCCGTTGTGGTAATTGAAGTGCTGGAAGAATTATTAAGCCAAATCCCCAAGGTCTGGCTTTTTTCAATGATTGAATTTTCAATCAAGGTCTGGCCTCCGTCAATATAAACCGCGCCCTTAGTATAATAGGGAGCCATCGGCGGACCCCCCAGTTTTTTGCCGGCATATCTGATAACTACGTTTTCCAAAACGCTTTGAGCGTCATTTAAATAAAGCCACTCCCAGTCACCAACGGCCGGCTGGCTAGTTACGCCATCGTTATTGGTATCTCCGCCATACTCATCATCATAAATTGAAGTGAAAATAATTTTTTGCTCCAAATTTTCTCCGCCGATCGCCTCCAATTCTCCCATAACATTTAAAGCAGAATGCCAATTAGAATTGTGTTTGAATTTTATTATTACTCCGGCTTCGATTGTCAATTTAACTCCTTCGTTTACCGTAATAGAGCCTTCAATGACATAAGGACTACCCAATAGAGTCAAAACCAAATCTTCTTCTAAGCTCAAAGTACCGGAAATCTCTGTGAATGACATCGAAACGCTGTTTTTAGCTTTTGGCGTAGGCGCTTGAAGTTCAAAATCTTCCTGGTTATTATTTGTATCAATATAACCTTGGCTTCCGCTCGACCATTTTCTGCCTAAATTTTCTCCTGCGTTTGGGTTTTCTGGAAACGCCTGCCCTTCAATAAAAGGACTGCTGCTTGAACCCCAAGCTAAAGAATCAAAGCTATTTTTATCTCTGTCCAATAAAACAATACTATTATTCCCGGCCAGCGTTTGAGTGCTTGTGCTGTTGGCTAATATAACGCTGGAGCTGGCGTATCCGGAATTCATCCAAAGAAAATATGCCTGTCCTCCAATAACTGTTCCTTCCGGGAAAACTCTAATAGAATATTCGTTTCCGGTGGAGCTTTTCTTTTTTAATTGAAAACCGGAAATATCTATGCTTTGACCATTTGGATTGTAGAGTTCGATAAAATCATAGTTGGTGGAAGAGCTGTTTTCTATTTGAACTTCGGTAATCAAAATATGCGATACGGCTGGCTGTTCTTCTTCCTCTTCAAGAACGGGACTAGTATTAGAAGACTCTCTCGGCGGAGAACTGTTCTCTGTGCCTGGCGTTCCTTGCGCCGAGCCATGGTATGTATACCAATAAAGGTTATCCAACCTTTCCATGGCTTTCTTTTGAGAATTATCGCCTGCCGGCCAATCCGGAGAAGCTGCCACTTCGTCTTCAAGCTCACAATTATTATCAAATAAATAGAGGGCCTCATTGCTATTATTAAGAGCGCCGCTGTAAATAAGGTCGGCTGGAACGCCGGGGATTGAATCGTCATCCGTGCGTTCTAAAAGGTAATAATCATTCGGCTGGATAATATCGCTTTCTTGAAAAACTATTTTTATTTGCCCGTCTTTATCCAGAAGTTGCCATCCCTCTAAATTAACCGGAATCCCCCAAATATTTCTTAGTTCAATCCATTCATCGCTCGCAGAATTATCGGTTCCGGCCCAGCCAACTTCATTGATAAAAACCCTGAATCTTAATGGAAGATCGCCGGC
>JAUYKD010000022.1 GCA_030700195.1 Candidatus Nealsoniibacteriota bacterium
AAAGAAATAACAAATTCTGTTCCACCGTAAGCGAAAGGCGGGACTTCATACCAAAGGGGGTTTACTTGAGCTATCCGCATATACTATGATTATATCAGATTTTTCTTCTATGTTAAACTTACCAAATGACGAAATCAAAAACCGCCCATCGCCGGGCAGTTTTTGTTTTAAGGAAATTTGGATTATCTCTTGGCCCGTTTGGTTATTACTAACTTATCTGATAAAAGTAGTTGATTGGTCCAGCCAGATTCCTTTGGCTACTTTCGCTATAGTAAATCTCCATTGGATTTGGCTAGCAGTTTTTTATTTGATTTTAGCCGGCGCTGGCTGGCGGTTGGATAAAAAATTTGGTAAAATAAGATAATTATGGAAAAAAATGCATGGGTCATAGCGGTCGATATGGGTTATGGACATCAAAGGACGGCCTATCCTTTGAGATTTTTGGCTCCTGAAGGAAAAGTCATCAACGCTAACAACTACAAAGGAATTGCCGAGAAAGACAGAAAGATGTGGCTGAAAGCAAAGCAGGGCTATGAGTTTGTTTCCGCTTTCAGGAGAACGCCTATAATCGGTAAGCTGATTTTCGGGGCTTTCAATAAACTTCAAAGGATTTTGGGTTTTTATCCCAGGAGGGATTTGTCAAAACCTAATTTGCAGTTAAAGCAAACCCTGGCTCCGATTAAGAAGGGCTGGGGCAGGGATTTGATCGAAAAATTAAGCAAAAACCCTTTACCCTTAGTGGCCACTTTTTTCACGGCTGTTTTTATGGCCGAGCGCTTTAAATATCCGGGCGATATTTACTGCGTTGTTTGCGATACCGACATCTCCAGAACCTGGGCGCCGTTAAACCCGAAAAAAAGCAAAATAAAATACTTTGCTCCGACCAAAAGAGTGGTTGAAAGATTGAAACTATATGGAGTTAATCCAAATAATGTTTTTTTGACCGGCTATCCTTTGCCCCAGGAAAACATCGGCTCTGAAAAAATGGAGATTTTAAAAGAGGACTTAAGACACAGGCTGGTTAATTTAGATCCTCGAAAGAATTATTTTGAAAAATACAAGGATTTGGTTAATTTAGAATTAGGCAAACTGCCTGAAAAAGCAAACCATCCTTTAACCATCATGTTTGCTGTGGGCGGAGCGGGAGCGCAGAGACACATCGGAGCTAAAATCGTTAAGAATTTATCCAAGAGAATTAAATCAGGAAAAATAAAAGTTATTCTGGCGGCCGGCATCAGGGAAAAAGTTAAAGATTATTTTATTGAACAAACTAAAGGACTGAAAGTTGAGATTATCTTTGATAAGACCATAGAGGAATATTTCAGGAAATTCAATCTGGCTTTGAGAAAAACAGACATTTTATGGACAAAGCCCTCCGAACTCTCTTTTTATTCGGCTTTGGGCGTGCCTTTTATAATTGCTCCGCCCATCGGTTCACAGGAGGATTTCAATGAAAGATGGCTCATTAATTCCGGTTTCGGCTTTGCTCAAAAAAACATAAGCTACATAAACGAGTGGCTTTTTGATTGGTTGGATAGCGGATTTTTGGCGGAAGCGGCCATGCAGGGATTTATAGAAGGAGAAAAACTTGGAACGTTTAACATCAAAAAAATATGCTTTGGTTAATTGTTATCATTGCTGCTTATTTTATTCTGGCAGCTGTTTTTTTGGTGGATAAATATTTATTAGTCAGTACTATTCCTAATCATAAGGTTTACGCTTTTTATGTTGGCATTTTAGGAATTTCTGTTTTACTGCTTATTCCTTTTATAGATTTCTATGTTTTAAAACCATCATATCTCCTTTTGTCTTTTATTTCCGGCGCTTCTTTTCTTTTAGGTCTTTTTTGGTTTTTTAAAGGACTTAAACTATTTGAACCTTCAAGAATAGTGCCAGCCGTCGGAGGAATTTTGCCAATTTCCACTTTTTTATTGGTTTATTTATTTTCGGGCGGCAAGGAAGTTCTCGGTTTTTGGGAAATTTCGGCTTTTCTCCTGCTTATTTTGGGCAGCGTTTTAATTACTTACGAAAAATCAAAGCGGATTTCTTTAAAAAGTCTGCAGATTTCTCTTTTAGCCGCAATTTTCCTTGCGGTTTCTTTTGTTACCGCTAAATATGTTTATTTAGAATATCCTTTTCTTTTGGGTTTGATTTGGACGCGGCTAGGGGGTGTGTTACTGGCGTTTATATTTCTTTTAAGCCCTCAATTAAGAAAAGAATTATTTAGACAGAAAACAGTTATACAAAAAAATACAGTAGTAATTTTCCTTTCGAGTCAAGCAGCTGGTGCCGGCGCCAATGTTTTACAGAACTGGGCGATTGCTCTGGCCCCTTTGGCTTATCTGGCTTTTATTAACGCTCTTCAGGGGGTTCAGTATGCTTTCTTATTAGTTTTAGCTGTTTTAATTTCTATAAAGTTTCCGAAAATTTTACGAGAAGAAGTTTCAAAAGAAGCGGTTTTACAAAAGCTTGTGGCTATTTTATTTATCGGAGCTGGTTTAGCTATGTTGGCTTTTTAAATTTATGAACCCCGTTAGAAGTCCTAGCCAATAACGAGGGTATAATTAAAAACAAGAGTTTATCTGAAATTGGTGTTCAACCATATAAGACAGACTTCTAACGGGGTGAAAAAGTTGTTAAAGAAAATTTTATTCGGGTTATTGGTTTTATTTCTATTTCTTGTTGGCTATTTTTCTATTGGTTCAGCTCCAAGAGCGGAAAATATCTCCTTTGGCATTACTTTTTCGCAGAATCACGCCCAGTCTCTGGGGTTGGATTGGCAAGAAACCTATTCGGCTCTGCTTGATACGGGGGTTAAAAAGATAAAAATCGCCACTCAATGGGATTTGCTTGAGCCCGAAGAACAAGAGTATGATTTTAAAGACCTGGATTGGCAGATAACCAAAGCCAGGGGGAAAGAAGCCGAAATACTCTTGGTTATCGGTATGAAATCGCTTCATTGGCCGGAATGCTATATCCCTCAATGGGCCGAATATCTGGGGAAGGAAAAACAGCAGGAGAGAATCCTTGAATTATTAGAAGAAATAGTTTTAAGGTATAAAAACGAAAAAGCAATAACCATGTGGCAGGTGGAGAACGAGCCGTTTTTCCCTTTCGGGGAATGCCCTTGGGTTGACAAAGGATTCTTGAAAAAAGAGATAGATTTGGTAAAATCATTAGACACCCGAGCCGTAGCGAAGGGTAGAGAAGAAGATTTATCTTCTTCGACCACTCCAGACACCCGAGCCGTAGCGAAGGGTAGAGAAGAAGATTTATCTTCTTCGATCATCCTAGAGCGTCCAGTGGTGATTTCCGATTCAGGTGAGCGGTCTTTTTGGATAACCGCCGCTCAATTGGGAGATAAAGTATCTACTACATTGCATCGCAAAGTTTATTCTAAAGAGCTTAAGTCTTACTTCCCTTATTTTTATATCAGACCGATCTTTTATTGGCGGAGAGCTCAAATAATAGAAAAACTTTTTGGCAAAGAAGTGATTATCGGCGAACTTCAGGCAGAACCGTGGTGTCCGACATTCTTTTACGGCTGTTCTTTGGCAGAACAGCAAAAAACAATGAATTTAGAATTATTCAAAGAGAATATCGAATTTGCCAGAGAAACCGGATTAAAAGAAGTCTATTTATGGGGGGGTGAATGGATTTATTGGCTGAAAGAAAAACAAAACGATCCGAGTATTTGGCATGAATTAGAAAAATTATTAACCAACCAAAACTTATGACGCCAGATTTAATTCTTCATATTTTTTCGCTCTTTATTTTCTGCCTAGTATTAGCTGCTCTGGAGGTTCAAATAGAAGGGGAAGCCGGTTGGGCGTCCAATCTGCCCACCTGGCGGCCGCGTCAGAACGCTTGGCACTCCCGTTTTTACAGAAAAATTATGTCAGGCAGAGATCTGACCGGCTATCATTTATTTATTTTCAGTTTGGTTCTGTTCTTTTTGCATTATCCCTATTTTGTTAACCAGAGCTGGAGCTTTTCTTCCGAATTAACCACTCTTTCTTTCGCTTTTTTGGTAATTGTTGTTTGGGATTTTCTTTGGTTTGTCATCAACCCAAAATACGATTTTAGGCATTTTTGGGCTCAGCACGTCTGGTGGCATAAAAAATGGTTTTTGCATCTGCCGGTGGATTATTGGTTCGGTTTTCTTTTGTCAGCCATATTTTATATGAAGCTTTCTCTGGATTGGGCGTTGTTAAAAGAATGGTTGGCTATATTTGTTTTAATTTTATTTCTTACTTTAATTGTAATTATTATTGCTAATGCGGCGGGCGTCTTCAGACTGAAGAAGAACGATAACAAGAAATAATTTATGGAAAAAAATAAATATTATATTGATGTTGGCAGGGCCGTTGATCTTAGAAATATTAAGGAAAGGAGAATTTATCGGGCCCTGGAGATTTTCCCGGGCTTTTTAGTTTGGCTGACCCTATTAGGCATGTTTATTTGTTCGTGGCTCTTACCTGTTTGGACTGCTTATTTTATTATTATTTTTAGTGTTTATTGGATGTTGAGAACTTTCCATTTTTCTTTTTATATTGTTTTTGCTTACCGGAAAATGAAACTTAACTTAAAGGCCGATTGGATCGGCAAGTTAAATGAATTGGTCAAAAGCGATCCGGATAAAAATTGGCAAGAGATTTACCATTTGATTATTTTCCCGATGTATAAAGAAAGCTCGGTTGTGATTAGAGAGTCTTTCAAGGCGCTGGTTAATTCTGATTATCCTAAAGATAAAATGATCGTAGTTTTAGCTATTGAAGAAAGAGCGGGTGAATCAGCCCGAGAAGTGGCCGATGTTATTCTAAAAGAATATCACGATAAATTCTTCAGGTTTTTAATTACTATTCATCCAAAAAACATAGTCAGAGAAATAGCCGGTAAAGGGTCAAACGAGAGTTGGGCAGGCAAAAAAGCCAAAGAAATTATTATCGACCCGTTGAAGTTGGATTATAGCAAGATTATCGTTTCTTCTTTTGATATTGACGCCCAGGTTTATGCCAAGTATTTTTCCTGCTTAACTTATTATTATTTAACAAGTAAGAATCCTACCCGTTCCAGTTTTCAGCCCATTCCTTTATATTTCAACAACTTTTACGAAGCGCCTTTTTTTTCTCGGGTCGTTTCTTCTTCCAATGTTTTCTGGCAAATGCTTCAGCAACAGCGCCCGGAAAAAATAACCACCTATTCTTCGCATTCAATGGCCTTTAAAGCATTAGTAGAGATGGATTTTTGGCAGACCAACGTTGTTTCAGAGGACGCTGGCGTATTTTGGAAAGCTTTTTTGTTTTATGACGGCGATTACGAAATAATCCCCATGCATTACCCTTTGTCTATGGACGCTTGCTTGGGCTCAAATATTTGGAAGACGGCCGTCAACCAATACAAGCAGCAACGGAGATGGGCTTGGGGGGCAGAGGGCATTCCCTATCTGCTTTTCGGGTTTTTTAAAAATAAGAAAATAGCTTTTAATAAGAAATTCCGCTATTCTTTTTTAATGCTCGAGTCCTTCTGGGCCTGGGGGACAAACGCCCTGCTTATTCTTTTTTTGGGCTGGCTGCCTCTTTTTTTAGGAGGAAATGCGTTTAACACAACAGTTTTATTCTACAATCTTCCCCAAATTGTTCGAAACTTAATGACCATAGCTTTAATAGGTCTTTTAGCTTCCATTATCGTCAATACCTTGCTCCTTCGTTTAAATTTTGTTTCCAAGAGCAAATGGCAGAACCTGCTTTTGATAATTCAATGGGCCTTTCTTCCGTTTTCTCTTATTATTTTTGGAGCCATACCGGCTATTGAAGCTCAAACTCGGCTGATGTTCGGCAAATATATGAGCTTTTGGGTGACGGAAAAAGCCAGGCGCGACAATCCTTCATAGATCTAGTCCCGCTTTGCGGGACGAAGATTAAGAAGAGAACGAAGTTCTCTTCGTCAAGCCAGACCTTTTATTTTTTTGAAATTCCAAGTATAATACAATATACGATTATGCCAAAAATTTATTTAGATTATGCAGCCACTACCCCGATTGATCCAAAGGTTTTAAAGGCCATGTTGCCGTATTTGAAAAAGGAATTCGGCAATCCTTCCTCAATCCACAGTTTCGGGCAGAAGGGGCTGTTTGCTTTAGAAAAAGCGCGAAAGAGCGTGGCTGATTTTTTAGGATGCTCTTCCCAGGAAATTATTTTTACCGGTTCAGCCACCGAAGCCGATAATCTGGCTATAAGAGGTTCGGTTAAAAGCGGACATATTATCACTTCCCAAATTGAACACCCGGCGGTTTTAGAAGCTTGCAAAGCTCTTGAAAGGCAAGAGGTTAAGGTCACTTATTTACCGGTGGATAAAGAAGGGGTTGTTAATCCTTCTGATGTTCAAAAAGCTATCAGGCCCGATACTGTTTTGGTTTCAATAATATACGCTAACAACGAAATTGGCACAGTCCAATTGATACCTGAAATCAGCGGCCTTGTTAAAAAAACAAATCCAAAAATACTTTTTCATACGGACGCTGTTCAGGCCGCCAATTACTTAGAGTGCGACGTTAATAAACTCGGGGTTGATTTACTTACTTTGAGTTCGCATAAAATTTACGGGCCAAAGGGAGTTGGCGCGATTTATATTAAGATAGGCACGGCTCTTAAGCCATTGATTTTTGGCGGAGGGCATGATATGGG
>JAUYKD010000017.1 GCA_030700195.1 Candidatus Nealsoniibacteriota bacterium
TTCTAACGGGGTGAACTCAATTAGAACAATTTTAGGATTATTTTTGCTTTTAGCCGGTCTCGGCTTAATAGTTTTTTCTCTTTATAGCTCTTTTAATATTTTTACCGGCAAGACGGCTCCCCCGGAGATTTTTGAGCCGCAGTCTCAAGTCCAAGTAAGCGGTGGGCAGGGCCTTCAGGACCAATTACAGCAAGCGGTAGAACAGCAACTTAAAGGATTATTGCCGGTTGGCTCCATTACAACTCTTTTGAACTTAATTAGCTGGTCGATTTTAGCCGGTATATTAATTCTTGGAGGAACACAAGTTTCAGGGCTGGGGATTAAACTGATTTTATAATAAGATTATTATTGAAAAATGCTTAAGTTTTTAAAAGCTCTTTCTGTTTTTGCCGGAACAATTATCGGAGTAGGAATTTTCGGCTTGCCTTTTGCCGCCGCTAAGGCGGGTTTTTTTGTCGTTCTGTTTTTTTTCCTTGTTATCACAGTTATTACCATATTAACTCACCTGCTTTATGCGGAAATTATTTTAAAAGAAAAGCAGCCCCACCGCTTGCCTGGCTACGCTAAAAAATATCTTGGCAAAAAATGGGAAATAGTCGCTCTGGCGTCTTTTATTTTTGCCATAACCGGCGCCTTGCTTGCTTATTTAATAGTCGGCGGAGAGTTTTTGCGGCTGCTTTTCTCCCAATTTATGGGAGGAGATACTGTTTCTTACACGCTTTTATTTTTTGTGGCAGGCGCTTTTCTGATTTTCCGCGGGATAAAAGACATTTCGCAGGTCGAGCTGCTCCTTTTTGGAATATTTTTCGTTATTTTAATTATTTTCTTTTTTAAAGCGCTTCCTTTTATTGATATCGCTCATTTTCAATCTATTAATTGGGAGTATTTTACTTTACCTTACGGAGTAATTCTTTTTTCTTTATGGGGGTTGACAACCGTGCCTGAAGTAAAAGAAATAATCGGAGCAGACAGGAAATTATTGAGAAAAGTAATAATTTCAGGAATTATTTTAGCCAGCCTTACCTATCTTTTCTTTATTGTCACTATTTTAGGGACATCCGGCCTTAACACTTCCAAGGAAGCCATGGCCGGGTTTTATCAGGTTTTGGGCGGAGGCATTATTGTTCTCGGTTTTGCTTTTGGGATTATCACCTGCTTTACGTCTTTTATTACTTTAGGGCTGGTTTTAAAGAAGATGTTTTGTTGCGATTTGGGATTGCCCCAGAATCTTTCTTGGTTTATCGCTTGTTTTTTGCCTTTAGGCCTGTTTTTCCTGGGGTTTAAAGAGTTTATTGACATCATCGGCTTGGCCGGCGCTTTCGGAATCGGCGTTATGGGAATAATAGTTGTTTTCATTTACAGAGAATTTTTAAAGCAAACCAAATCTAAAAAAATGAATCCTTTGCTTTATCTTTTGCCGATTTTCTTTATTATGGGAGCTTTTTTTGAGGTTTTCTATTATATTTTTGCCAAATAGTCAAAGAAAATGAATTTTCTTTTCCATCTTCACTTGCTCAATGAAATATTTATTTCATTTCGACGTTCGAGAGATAAATATGAATTAAGCAAGAGATGAGATTTATCTCATCGAACTAATAAATTAAAGTTCGTTATATGAAATTTATCGCTGATTTCCATATTCATTCTAAATATTCAAGAGCCACTTCCAAAGATATGAATCTGGAGAGTTTGGACAAGTGGGCCAAAATCAAAGGCATAAAAGTTTTAGGGACAGGCGATTTTACTCATCCGGAATGGTTTAAAGGGTTGAAAGAAAAGTTGGTTTTGGCTGAACCGGGATTGTTTAAACTAAAAAAGGGAGATGAAGGTACGCGCTTTATATTAACAGCTGAAATTAGCTGTATTTACACTAAAACCCTAGCCGTAGCGAAGGGTAAAAAAGAGGATTTATCCTCTTTGCCCAACAATCGGGTCAGGAAAATCCATATTATTGTTTTTGCTCCTTCGTTTGAAGCGGTTGAAAAAATCAACGCTCATCTTGGCTGGATCGGCAACTTGAAATCAGACGGTCGGCCCATTTTGGGATTAGATGCCAAGGAATTGGCTAAAATTGTCTTTAACGCTTCCAGCGACTGTCTGGTTATTCCGGCTCATTGCATGACTCCTTGGTTCGCTATTTTTGGCTCAAAGTCCGGATTTGACTCTATTGAAGAATGCTTTGATGAATATTCAAAATACATTTATGCCGTAGAAACAGGGCTTTCTGCAGATCCTCAGATGCTTTGGCGTATGCCAAGCCTAGATAAAATTACTTTAATCAGTAATTCAGACGCCCATAGTCCCCAAAAAATAGGCAGAGAAGCCAATGTTTTTGATGCGGAATTAAGCTATCAATCAATCGTTCAAGCTATTAAGTCGAAAGATGCGAGCAAGTTTCTCTACACTATTGAGTTTTTCCCGGAAGAAGGTAAATATCATTATGACGGACACAGGAACTGTAATATCAGCCTGTCTCCTCAAGAGTCTAAAAAACACAACAATATTTGTCCTGTCTGCGGCAAGTCTTTAACCATCGGAGTTATGAATAGGGTGGAGAGCTTGGCCGATAGAAAAAAAGGATTCAGCCCGGAGGGAGCTATCCCTTTTAAAAGTTTAATACCTTTAAATGAAATTATTGCAGAAAGCTTGGGAGTAACAACAGCCAGCAAGCAGGTTGCCGTGGAATATAAAAACCTGATTAAGAAATGCGGGAGCGAGTTCAATATTTTGCTTGATGCTTCAAGGAGAGAGCTTGAACAAGGAACCTTGCCGGAAATCGCTGAAGGCATTATCAGGGTAAGAGAAGGTCGCGTTTCAATCGCTCCAGGGTATGATGGAGTTTTTGGTAAGATCAACATTTTTTCTGAAGGCGAAGAAAAAACAAAATCCAAGCAAAAAACATTAATATAATTGTTTGTTGAAGTTAGACTTCAACAAATCCAATTTATTCTGGCGATGAACTGAAGTTCATCTTATATTCGATAAATTTTCAATTTATCTTGCGATGAGATAAATCTCATCTTAATATTCGATAAATTTTCAATTTATCTCTATGTTCAATGAATTGAAGATTCATTTCACCTCTCAATAAATAAATTTATTTCGATGATAGAAGAATATAAATTTGGCGCCATCATCATTGATGGGGAAACGTACGACTACGATATTATGGCCCTATGGACGGGAGAGGTTTTAGAATGGACGAGGGAAGACTCGCATATTGTTGATATTGATGATATTCTTGATTCTTTAGAGCTGAATCCCGAAACAATTGTTATTGGCACGGGCGAGTCCGGAATGGTTAAGGTCACAAAAGAAGCTCAAGAGAAAATCAAAGCAAGAGGGATAGAACTGATTATTGATAAAACAGAGCAGGCAACCAAAACTTTCAATATAAGGAAAGAAGATTCTTTTGAAGAAGAAGGAAAACAGGAAAAAGTCATCGGGTTATTCCACTTAACGTGCTAAAATCTAGTTTAATAAAAAAAGTGCTCTATCTTCTAAGATTATAAAGATAGAGCGCTTTGTCGGCTTGGCCTTAAATTGAAATTATTTTACTTGAAAGGGCTTGGTCTGTGATGCGGTATATTTTTTTACCTATTACCACTAAAAGCGGTAAAGGTGATGGACAATCGTCATCTATCCATATACCGTTGATCAGGTGTCTGTATCGTTTGGCTTCACTGGAAGGAAGAAGGCTCGCCTTTTCTTTCCAGTCTTTAGGTAAAGCTGTTAAATCGCCCATGTTATCCTCCTTTGATTTATCTTGATTTTAATTTAGCAGAAATGTCTTTAATAATCCAGTCAGGGCTGGAGGCTCCAGAAACCACTCCTAAAACAGAAACTTTTTCAAAAGCGTTTGTTTTTATTTCTTTTGAAGAATTTATTAACCAGACGGGCTTTTTATTTTTTTTAGCAATTTCCGCCAGCCGTTGAGTATTAGCTGAAAGCCGAGAACCGATCACTAAAATTCCATCAGCTTTTTTTAGAATTGAATTTAATTCTTTTTGGCGCGTTTGAACCTCCGGACATAAAGTGTCAATGTATTTTAATTCTTCAGCTTTGCCTTTAAGCACAATTAAAATTTCATTAACATTTTTTAGGTTTTGAGTTGTTTGTGCAACCACTCCCATTTTCTTGAATTTAGATATCTTTTTTGCTTGTTCTTTATTTTCAATTATAATTGCCTTGTTTTTAGTATATCCTTTTACTCCTCTGGTTTCTGAATGTTTTTTATCTCCAATAATAATTACTTTATATCCCTCGTTGTAAAGGTTTTTAGCCGCCAACTGAACTTTTTTAACCAAGGGGCAAGTGGCGTCTCTTAATATTAATCGGTTGTTTTTTATTGTCAGGGGCGGAATTCCATGAGCCTGGATAATAAGAGTGCCCGAATTGGCTTCATTGATCTTTTTAATAAACCTCACTCCATTGTTTTTAAACTTATCAAGAACTTTTTGGTTATGCACTAAGCTTCCCAAAAACTGAATGGGCCTTTTGTCTTTTTCCAAGCTATTTTCGGCGATTAAAATCGCTTTTTTAACTCCAGAGCAAAACCCGATGTTTTTAGCAAAAACGATTTCCATAATTTATAGCCAGCTAATTACTACTCTATTTTACTTGTTATTAAAATAATTTTCAAGGTAAGATTGACAAGTCAATTGCTAAACGCTAAAATAAAAATACCACAGAAAAGAAGTACCTTAAAGAAGTACCTTTTATATTTTGCCTTTTTGATCTGGATGGAGATCTGCAAAATCATGCCTTGTTTGCTCATCCAGGTGTCTCCTTAGGGGGTTGTCTTCGTCTACAGCCCCTCCTTTTTTGGACCATTTTATTGTATAATGTTAAATAGTTATGCCAAAATCAAATAAAATAACCAAAGAAACAACTATTGCCGAAGTAACGAAAAACTATCCAAAAACAGCCCCGATTTTAATGGGTTATGGCCTTTATTGCGCTGGTTGTCCAATGGCTCAATCAGAAACTATTGAGGAATTAGCTAAAAACAACCAGTTTAATTTAAAGGAGCTGTTGGAAGCCTTAAATAAGGCGGCAAGCAAATGAACCCCGTTAGAAGCCTAAGGCAGAAAAAATCTTTTAATTTTTTATGCTTGCCGTTGGCGGGGTAGTATAACTAAATTAGTCGTCTGAAATTAGTCATTAGCTATATAAAGACGGTTTCTAACGGGGTGAAGAGAGTCATCTTTTTTTTCATTTCTTTATTGGTTGGGGTAGTGCTTTTACTTTGGGTGACCAATACTGTCGGACGGCAGGAAATCCAGTCGTCTTTTTTAATTTTTACGGGTTGGCACGGAATAGTCATTCTTTTTTTAAGCTTTTTGATAATTTTAATCGGAACCTGGAAATGGAAATCAATTTTAAAGAGCCAAGGATACAGCTTGTCGTTAAAACAGCTGTTTGGCCCGTATTTGGCCGGGTTTTCAATGGGTTATCTTTTTCAAATAATACTGGTTGGCGGAGAGGTTTTCCGAAGTTATATTCTGAAAGAAAAACATCTGGTTCCTTGGCAAAAGGCGGCGGCTTCAGTCGTGATTGACAAGGTTTTAGACGGAACGGGCTTTTTCATCAGTATTTTAGCCGGATTGATTTATTTTCTTCTTAAAATAGGATTACCTCCAAGGGATCTTGGCATAATATTTGGAGGTGTTTTATTTATTTTATTTATTTTGATAGGCGTTTTCTACTTTAAAAGCTTTAAAAAAGAGAGTATTGTCAGGCCCATTATTAAGCTTTTTAATACCAAATCAGTGGTTAATGGAGACATTTTAGAGATTGAGAGAGAAGCCTTCAGCTACTTTAAATTTAGAAATCCGGCCTTTTGGCAGGGGTTGGGATTGTCTTTTTTGCGAGTGCTTATTACTTGGTTGAGATGCTGGATTTTAGTTTTGTTTTTAGGAAAAGCAATCGGCTTTTTGCCGGCCCTTTCCATCCTCGGTTTTTACTATATTGCCATGCTAATTCCGATTCCGGCTGATTTGGGAATTCACGAGCTAATCCAGGTTTTTGGCTTCAGCGCCTTGGGATTTGAAGCAAGCATTGCTCCGGCTTTTACCATGATACA
Organism: Candidatus Nealsoniibacteriota bacterium; assembly: GCA_030700195.1. Taxonomy (GTDB): domain Bacteria; phylum Patescibacteriota; class Minisyncoccia; order Minisyncoccales; family MHMH01; genus JAUYKD01. Next base: position 6,086 of record JAUYKD010000017.1, read on the forward strand.
AAGAGGCGCTCAATTAATTTTAGCGCTGGCCGGGATAATAATATTTTTCAAGCTGGGCATAGGGCTATTGCGGGCATTTTTCTTTAGAAAAATAGAAAGATTGTTTGGTATCAAAGAAGAGTCCGGCTCAGAAGACCTTTAAAAAAGAACGGCCGGGCGGTATGATAGAATAATCATGAAAAATCAGGAGCTGGCTAAAATATTTTATGAAATATCAGATTACCTTAAAATGGACGAGGTGGATTTTAAGCCGTATGCTTATCAAAGAGCCGGAGCAGCCATAGAAGCTTTAGAAGAGGATATAGATGAAATTTATAAAAAAGGAGGCAAAGCGACTCTGAAAAATATCCCGGGCGTTGGCAAGTATATAGCTGAAAAGATAGAAGAATATTTGGAAACAGGCAGAATAAAGTATTTGGCAGACCTTAAAAAGAAAACTCCCATAAAATTGGAAGAAATAAGCGCTGTTGAAGGTATGGGGCCCAGAAAAGCAAAAACGCTTTTTAAAAAGCTTAATGTCAGAAATTTGAAGGACCTGGAAAAAGCGGCCAAAAAGCATAAGATAGCTCCTTTATTCGGCTTCGGAGAAAAAACGGAAAAGAATATTTTAGAAGGGATAACCTTTTTGAAAAGAAGTAAAGGAAGATTTTTTTTGGGAGAAATCTTGCCTAAAGTTAAAGAGGTCCGGGAGAAGTTGGAAAATTTAAAAGAGGTAGAGAAGGCAAGTTTTGCGGGCTCTGTCAGGAGAATGAAAGAGACTATTGGCGACGCTGACTTCTTAGTTGTTTCAAAAAATCCAAAGAAAGTTATGGATTTTTTTGTTTCTTTGCCCGGCGTTGTTAAAGTTTGGGGGAAAGGAAACACCAAAGCTTCGGTCAGAACCAAAGAAGGATTTGACATGGATATAAGAGTAGTGCCTCAAAAGAGCTATGGGGCAGCTCTTCAGTATTTTACCGGGTCAAAAGAGCATAATATTGCCGTGAGAAGAATAGCCATGGCCAAAGGGCTGAAACTTAACGAATACGGCTTATTCAAAGGCAAGAAAATGATCGGCGGGAAAACAGAGGAAGAGATTTATAAGATATTGGGCATGAAATGGATGGTTCCGGAAATCAGGGAGAATCAGGGAGAAATAGAAGCCGCTTTAAAAAACAACCTGCCAAAAACAATTGGTTATCGTGATATTAAGGGGGATTTGCATTGTCATTCTGATTGGGACGGAGGAGAAAACTCAATAAGCCAGTTAGCTAAAACAGCCCAAGAGATGGGGTATGAATATATTGGCATTTCGGACCACACTAAGTTTTTAAGGATTGAGTATGGGCTGAATGAAAAGCAATTATCCCAACAGAGAAAAGAAATAGACAAGTTAAACCAAAGGCAGAAAGGATTTAGGATTTTACAAGGAGCGGAAACCAATATTTTGAACGACGGCTCAATTGATATAAAAGATGAAGCTTTGAAAAAGCTTGATTATGCGATAGCCGGGATACACTCCAATCTTAAGATGGATAAAGAAAGAATGACCGAACGCATCATTAAAGCCATGAAAAATCCATATATTAAAATCTTTTCTCATCCAACCGGCAGACTACTGAAAAGAAGGGAGGAGTACCAAATAGATTTTGATAAAATTTTAAGAGCAGCCAAGTATTTCGGAGTTATTTTGGAAATAAATTCTTCGCCCTTCAGAATGGATTTAAGAGATCAGAATATCCGCCGGGCAAAAGAAGCCGGAGTTAAAATGGTTATTAATACAGATTCTCACCATAAGAATCATTTGAATTATATTGAACTTGGCGTAGCCCAATCAAGAAGAGGATGGGCTGAGAAAAAAGATATTATTAATTGTTTTTCTTTAGAGGAGTTATTAAAGTTCTTCAGGGGTGTGGATAAAAGGAATTCCTAGCTTCAAAAAAGAGATTGACCGAGTAAGTTGGTAGAGCTAAAATTAATTAATAAACAAAGAAGGAGGATCAAAATGGGACCATCGGGAACGGCGATTCAACTCACATTAGACCTCTATGGACAGAAAAAGGATCAACTTCCCTTATTTGGAGAAATCCAAATTCCTTCATCTGCCGAAAAGGACACACTCGTTTGTGTGTCCTAATTATTTTATAGTTTCAAATATCTTTTTAAATATCTCTGGATGATCTTGAGCTAATTTTGATAGAGTTTTTCTATCAAGCTCTATTTTGTGTTCTTTGAGTTTATGGATGAAT
>JAUYKD010000032.1 GCA_030700195.1 Candidatus Nealsoniibacteriota bacterium
GTTGGTTTAAAAACCGTGAATTGATCCGGAGTAATCTTTCCTTTAACAATCATTTCACCGACTCCGAAAATTGAATTTACGATTAGCGCATCTTTAAATCCTGATTCGGTATCTAAGGTAAAAATAATGCCGGCTGAAGCCAAATCCGACCGGATCATTTTCTGAACTCCGACCGAAAGCCCAAGTTTTAATTGGGAAAAACCTTTTTCTTCGCGATAAGCAATGGCCCGATTAGTAAAAGTTGAAGCAATGGACTTCTTAATAGCTTCTAAAAGTTTTTCTTCACCGCGAACATTCAAGTAAGTTTCGAATTGGCCGGCAAAAGAGGCATTGGCCGTATCCTCGGCCACGCCCGAGGTGCGGACAGCCACCACTGGATTTGGGCCGTATTTTTCCCCCAATTTTCGGTAAGCTTTAGTTATTTCTTCTTTAAGGTCAGAGGGGATTATACCTTTCAAAATAAGAGTGCGGGAAGCTTGCCCGACTTTTTGGAAACTTTCAATTTGTTGAGGATTAAAGTTTTGAAAGATTGATTTAAGGGTCTTATCAATTTTATTGGCCTTTAAATATCGCCAGTAAGCTGCGGTTGTTAAGGCAAAACCATCGGGTATGTTTATTCCCTGCCTGCCGGCAGGCAGGCTTTTTCCTGTTAATTTAGAATACATTTCCCCTAAAGACGCGTTTTTGCCCCCAACCAAAGCAATATCTTTTTTGGAAACCTCTTTAAACCAGAGAATATTTTTCACCCCGTTAGAAGTCTGTCTTATATAGCATTTGGCTAATTTTAGAAAGACTTTTGTTTTTATTATTATACCCTCGTTAGTAACCGGCATAAAAATTTTTTAGAAAAATTTTTATGACTAAGACTTCTAACGGGGTTCATTGATTTATCATGTTTTTAATATCATCGACGCTTTGCGGATTGGCCAAAGTGGATAAATCTCCCAAATCCTCTCCAGAAGGCAAAGAGGATAAATCCTCTTTTTCACCCTTCGCTGCGGCTTGGGTAACCAGCTTCCTTAAAATACGGCGCATTATTTTGCCCGATCTTGTCTTGGGAAGATCATTGACGGAATAAATTTCTTTCGGCAGAGCAATCGGGCCTATCTCCTTTTTAATCCAACCCACCACCTCTTCTTTTATTTTATCCAACGGCTTTTTACTCCAAGTAACAATGAAAATAACCGGCACTTCCCCTTTTATTTCGTCCGGAATGCCGATAACCGCGCACTCGGTGATTTCCGGGTGCAAATTAACGGCTGCTTCCATTTCTCCGGTAGTCACCCGATGGCCGGCTATTTTAATCACATCATCCAGCCGCCCGACAATTCTGATTAAGCCGTTTTTATCTTTTAAAGCGCTGTCAGAAGTAAAATAAACTTTATTACCATATTGAGACCAATAGGTTTTCAAATACTTTTCCGGGTTTTTATAAACACCTCTTAATAAAGAAGGACAGAAAGGAGGAAGGATAACAAGCCTCCCTTCTTCGCCTTCAGAAACCGCTTTTCCTTGCTTATCCAAAATATCCACTTTTATTCCCGGGAAAGGCAAACCGGTAAAAGCCGGTTTAAAAGGACCGATGCCGGGCAAAGAACTGAGTAAAATCGCCCCTGTTTCCGTTTGCCACCAAGTATCAACAATCGGGCACTTTTCTTTTCCTATGTTTTTAGAATACCACAGCCAAGCAGCCGTATCTATCGGTTCTCCGACCGAGCCCAATAATCTCAAACTTTCAAACTTGTATTTTTCAATATGATGAGCTCCGTATTTCTCAAACATTCTGATGGCTGTGGGAGCTGTATAAAAAATACTTACTTTGCGCTTTTCAATGATTTGAGCCCATCTGTCAGGAGTCGGAAAATCAGGCGCTCCTTCAAACATCAGGGTTGTGATGCCGTTAAGCAAAGGAGAATAAATAGTGTAAGTATGCCCGGTAATCCAGCCCTGGTCCGAAGTGCACCAAAAAATATCGTCTTGATGAAAATCAAATATCCATTTGCCCGTCCAATACGCTTGAACGGCATATCCCCCGCAAGCATGCACAATTCCTTTGGGCTGGCCGGTTGAACCGCTGGTATAAAGTATAAACATGGCGTCTTCCGAGTCCATTTGCTCTGCTTGGCATTCTTGGCTCTGTTTTTGAAGAAGCTCTTCCCACCACAAATCCTTTTGATTATCCCAAGTAATTTCATTGCCGGTTCTTTTAACAACGATTACTTTCTCAATATTTGTTTCTTTAATCCCCTCGTCCGCATTTTGTTTCAAATTAATCACTTGGCCTCTGCGAAAGTATCCGTCAGCCGTAATTAAAACTTTGGCTTTTGTATCCTGCAACCTGACTCTTAAGGCTGAGGGAGAAAAAGCGGAAAAGACAACCGTATGAACCGCGCCAATCCTGCAGCAGGCCAGCATTGAAATAACAGCTTCGGGAATCATCGGCAGATAAATGCCGACCCCGTCCCCTTTTTTAACTCCTAGAATCTTTAAAGCATTAGCCAGCTGGTTAACGCTCTTAAAAAGTTCCTGATAGGTTAAAATCTTTGGTTCTTCGTTAACCGGCTCGGGCTCCCAGATTAAAGCCGGCTTATCTGATAAGTGCCTGAAAATGTTTTCCGTAATATTGATTTTGCCTCCGACAAACCATTGAAAATAAGGCGGGTTGTGTAAAAATCCTTTCTGCCATTTCTTAAACCAAAAAAGCTCTCCGGCCAGTTTTTCCCAAAACTTAACCGGGTCTTTTTCCGCTTGTTGATAAATTTTCTTATTATTTATCCAGGCCTTCTTCTGAAAGTCCTTGTCCGGATAATATAACTCTCCTTTTTTCAACATGTTCTTTTATTTTACCTTAAATAAAAAAAACGAGCAATAAAAAAGGAGGCGCCTAAATTTATGGCGCCCCCTGTAAGCGACTATTTCTTTGCGCTTGGTTTCGGTTTTCCTCCGTCCATTGTTTTAGGGTTTATTCTGCCCTTAAGGATAAATCCCCAATAATTGGGGACATCTTCAAAAGCTATTTAAAACCCTATTTACAGAGAGACCACCGAGAGACCAGCCCCAGTAGAACCTCTCCTAATAGCTATTATATAGACGGAATAAGTGCTCTGTCAAGGATAAACCGCCAGAGCAATGACCCTGGCGGTTTGAGAATTTTACTTTTATTTTCTTTCTCCTTTCTTTCCAACTAAAATTTAAATATGAAATGTCTTGCTTTGCTGGTAAGGCCTGGCTCTTCCGGTCTTCTTATCCCCATCTTTTTCCTTCTTCTTTCCTGTTCACGAAGGTCCCTGCTTGATTTTTCGAATAGCTTTTTGACTTTTCTGGAAGTTAATCCTTCTCGCATTACATACTCCTTATATGTTCTTTATTACTAATTAGAAAACAACTATTTTCTTTATACTACCTACGATAAAAAAATCAAGGCCTGTAATGGCTTGAAATTGATTCCGGCGGTGGGATTCAAATCTTTTATAATCTTTTACCAACGAACTCTGTAAATTCAGCCAGGCGCGAAGCATAGCCCCATTCGTTATCATACCAGGCCAAAACCTTTATTAAGTTTCCATTAACCATGGTTGAAGGCAAATCAACCACCGCTGAAAATGAATTGCCGATAAAGTCTGAAGAGACCAACGGTTCTGTTTCGCAGGATAAAATACCTTGCATTCTTTGGCTTTTACTTGCCTTCAGAAAAGCGTTATTTACTTCTTGGACAGAGGTTTTCTTGCTAACTTGGCAGACCAAATCAACTAATGAAACGATCGGAGTGGGAACTCTTATAGCCATACCATCAAGCTTACCCTCTAACTCTGGAATAATCCGGCCGATGGCTTTGGCCGCTCCGGTTGAGGTTGGAATCAGGTTTATGGCAGCGGCTCTGGCCCTTCTTAAGTCCTTATGCGGCAAATCAAGAATGTTCTGATCATTGGTATAACTGTGAATTGTTGTCATAAAACCTTTTTCAATCTTGAAATTGTCGTTCAAAATCTTGGCCACCGGAGCCAAACAGTTTGTCGTGCAGGAAGCCATATCCAAAACATCGTACTTTTTCAAATCAAGCTTATCTTCATTAACTCCTAAAACATGCGAGGCAATGTTGCTGGAATCCTTGCAAGGAGTTGAAATAATAACTTTTTTAGCTCCAGCCATAATATGTTTTTTTGCTCCCTCATAATCGGCAAACTTGCCCGTGCTTTCTAAAACAATATCAACTCCCAGTTTTTTCCAGGGAAGATTTGAGGGATCTTTCTCCGCAAAAAACCTAACGTCTTTACTAAGCTTTTTTCCGTAAATGCCGTAAACCGAGTCATATTTCAAAAGATGCTCAAGGGTTCTTTGGTCGGCTAAATCATTAACCGCCACAACTTTTAAATTGGGGTGATTGTCCAAAATTCGCCTGAAAGTCGGACGACCAATTCTTCCAAAACCATTAATAGCTATTTTAATAATTGGCACGAGTGTTAACGAAGTGTGAAGATGAACTTTAGTTCATCGACCCTTCAATCTTTTATATTTAATAATTTGCTAATTTTCTCTTTATCAAAACCAATAATGATTTCATTATCAATCTCTACCACCGGCACTCCCAATTGCTTAGACCTTTTTATCATATCTTCCCGAGCTTCAGCATTTTCAGCCACATCAACATCTTCAAACTCAAAATTACGTTCCTTTAGAAACTCTTTCAGCGTTACACAATAAGGACAAGCTGGGGTTGAAAATACAGTTATTTTAGGCATAAGTTTATTTAAGCTGACACCCGGATATCCCAGCTAGATCTTCAAGCGATTTATAGCCAGAACTCATTGTCCCGTCTGAAAACTGCCAGGTAGGAGTAGAACTTATTCCAGCCCTAGTGCATTCTTCCGACCACTCGTCCGTCTCTTCATTAACACATTCAATATAATTTATATAGGAAAAAGAATCGCCAAAATCATCTTTTTGCTTTTGGCACCAGCTGCAATATTTGGAACCGTAAATCTTCATTCCTTTTTCCGTCAGGCATTGGGCGAATTCGTCCAAAGAAGCATTTTCATCCTGATTGGCCGGCTGCGCCTGCAAATCAATCCCTGTCGGAAAAATAAACTTAGCGTCTTTGGTAATATATGATTCGTATTCTTGCTCCGCTATTTTTAAATGGATCTTGTAGACGACTCCCTGATCAATAATATCTATTAAAGAAGCAGTGGCTGTATCTCCAATGCTTTGGTTAATAAAGTTTATGGTTGTTTCGCCGGCTTCCTGGGAAGAAAGATTTCCTTGCTTCTGCCAATTAATGTAAAATAAAACTCCCGCAACTATAATTCCCGCCAAGATAATAGCCGATGGCACTAAGTTCTTGTTTATAATTTCTTTCATATAATAATATTTTAACAGAATTATTTTCAAAGGCAAACCTTACTCCTCTTTCGAATCTTTGCCGAACTTTTCAAAAGCCCTTAAAATCTCCAGGGGCACGGCAAAAACAATGGTATTTGACTGGTCCGAACTTATGTCATTGATTGACTGAAGCGTTCTTAAATGCAAAGCTCCTTTGGACCCTGACATAATTTGAGCCGCTTTAGCCATATTATCAGCTGCAATAACCTCTCCCTCAGCTTTAATAATAATAGCTCTTTTTTCCCTTTCAGCTTCAGCTTGCTTGCCGATGACCCTTTTCATTTCTTCCGGCAAGGTGATATCTTTCAACTCAACATTATCCACTTTGATGCCCCAAGGGTCGGTGGCTTTATCAATAATGCTTCGGATGTTTTCTGAAACCCTGTCTCTTTGAGATAATAATCCATCCAAATCAACCTGTCCGACCGCATTCCTCATGGTTGTTTGGGCCAGCTGGGATATAGCGTAATAAAAATTCTCTACCTCTAAAACACATTTGCTGGCCTCCTGAACTTTATAGTAAATAACAGCGTTGACTGAAACAGAAATATTGTCTTTAGTTATGGCTTCCTGGTTGGGCACGTCAACCGCTTTAACCCTCAAATCAATTTTGCGGTAAAAGTAAAAAATCGGCCAGACAATTCTCCAGCCCGGCTCCATCAGACCAATGTATTTTCCCAGACGGAATTTCACGCCTTTTTGATACTGGTTAATCTGCCTGATAGAGATTAACCATATAAACAAGAATATCCCGCCAATTATATAAAATGTGTTAAGCATATTTTTTAAACGGTTAATGATTATTTAAAATAATTCTTTTTAAAGATTTATCAAACTCATAAACCCTTAATTCGCCGTAAGCCACTTCAATATTGATTATATCCTTATTGGAAATTTTTTCAATGTGTTTAATAATAGTCCTTAAAGAATTATGGCTGGCCACGACTAAAATATTTTTCCCTTCCTTCAAGTCATTTTCTATATACTTTATATAAAATGGGATTGTTCTTTCAGAAACATCTTTTAAGCTTTCTCCGCCCGGAGGAGTTTCATCCCAGCTCCTTCGCCATAAATGAACTTTTTCCTGGCCAAACTGTTTTTTAACTTCGTCCTTGTTTAGTCCTTGAAGTTGGCCGTAATTTCTTTCGTCCAACGCCTTATTAACCACCATTGGCAAATTGCTTTTGCCCAGCTCTTTTAAAATCAAAGAAACTGTTTCTTTGTTTCTTATTAAAGGAGAAGTGTAAACCTTGTCAATTTTAAAGCCGGCCAAACTTTCAGCTGTTTTCTTAGCGCTATCAATCCCTTCTTGGCATAAAGGAACGTCTGTCCAGCCGGTAAACCTGTTTTCCAGATTCCATTGAGACTGAAGATGTCTTAGTAATAATAAATTCGGCATACCCCGTTAGAAGTTTGTCGTCTCAACTATTAATTAGTTAATTGAGAAAACAAACCATTAATGCTTATCGCCTCGCCAGAGCCTTGCAGAAAAAATTTAGGTTAAATTTTTTCCGACTAAGACTTCTAACGGGGCATATTATTTAAGTTCTTGGCTTATTCTTAATAATCGGTTGTATTTAGCCACCCTTTCGCCTCTTTGAGGGGCGCCGGCCATAATCCAGCCGTTTCCGAGCCCGACGGACAGGTCTGAAATAAAAGAGTCGCACGTCTCACCGCTGCGGTGTTTAACAAAAACCTCCATATTATTATCCAGAGCGAGCTTGCCCGCTGATATTGTTTCTGAAACAGTGCCGGCTTGATTGGGTTTTAAGATTAAGCCGTTGCAGGCCCCTTTCTTTTGCGATTCTTTTATTCTACTAATATTAGTCGCTAAAAGATCGTCCCCGATTATGCCGACATTTTGCCCGATAGTTTGAGTAATTTTTTGAAAGCCCGGCCAATCATCTTCTGAAAACGGGTCCTCTATGGCCACTATGGGATATTTTTGGCAAAGATGCTGATAAAAAGACAAAAGCTGTTCTCTATTGAATATTTCTCCTTCAAAATAATATTTATCACCCTTATAAAAAGTTGAAGCGGCCGAATCAATAATGAATTTTGCTTTGCTTTTTGTTTTTTTCAACGCAGTCGTTATCAAAGATAAAGCATCGCTCGTTTCCTGCAAAGGAGGAGTAAAACCGCCCTCCAGTCCCACGTTGGCTGCTCCCCGGCCAAATTTCTTAATAATAATTTCTCTTAAAGCATGATAAGATTCTGTTCCCATCCTTAATTGCTCTTCAAAAGAACTTTCTTCTAAAACAACCATAAACTCTTGAACATCCAAATCTCCCCGGCCATGCTTGCCTCCTTCAATATAAAGCAAACAAGGGATAGGCATCAGCGGAGTTGTGCCAGCCAGTTTTGAAATCCACTGCCATAAAGGCATTTTGGCCGAGGCCGCCCCGGCTCTGGAAACAGCCATAGAAACCGCTAGAATGGCATTGGCCCCGAGTTTTGATTTATCTTTTGTCCCATCCAGGCTCTTCATTAATTCATCAATCTTTTCTTGTTTTTGAACATCTTTATTTTTAAGAGCCGGAGTAATAATTTTATTGACGTTATTAACCGCCTTTGAAACTCCCAGACCAAGATACTTATCTCCTTTATCTCTTAATTCCTTCGCCTCATGCTTGCCGACAGAAGTACCGGCCGGAGAAGAAGCGACAAAAACGCCCAAGTCCGTCTTTAACTCGACCTCAACCGTCGGATAACCCCTTGAGTCCAGTATTTCTCTGGCTCTGATTGACTTGATTTTAGAAACGCTCATAGTTTTTGCAAATAAATTGAAGCTGATATGGCTGCTTTAGCTCCTTCACCGCAAGCAATAACAATCTGCTTGTATGGAACATTATCAACATCTCCGGCAGCAAAAAGGCCCGGAGTCTTGGTTTGGTTTGTCTTGGGATCTACTATAATTTCATCTTTCTCGTTAAAACTGACGAGATCTTTAACAAAGCTGGTGGCGGGCTGTGAGCCGATTTCAACGAAAATGCCCTGCAATTGAATAGTTTTGTCTTTTTTGGTTTTTTTATCTTGATAAACCGCTGACTCAACAAAGTCTTTGCCTTCAACCTTTTTCAGCCCAGCCTCGGTTATCACCTCAACCTTGCCGGTTTTTTCAACTTTCTCTTGGATATCCTGATGAGCTCCAATCTTTGCTCCTGCTTCCAGAATGTATATTTTTTTAACGTAAGAAGATAAAGACAAAGCCGCTTCAAACCCGGCATTCCCTCCGCCGATAACAGCCACTGTTTTCCCGGCGAACAGCGGTCCGTCGCAGGAAACGCAATAGCTTATTCCGCGCCCTATGAATTCTTTTTCTCCAGGAACTTCCAAAGGCCTCGGGTCTGCTCCGGAAGCTATAATAACTGTCTTGCTTTGAAATTGTTTTTTATCAGAAGTTAAAATAGAAAAAAGTCCTTTGTCTTTTTTAATTTTTCTCACTGTATTCTTCTCAATATCAATTTTCTGCTCTTTTAAATGAGATTCAAACTTTCTGATCAAATCAAACCCCGAGATATTTCCCAATCCCGGGTAATTTTCAATATTAACCGCTTTTCTGGACATCTGCCCGCCGGAGGCCTTGGCAATCAATAAGGTTTTCAATCGCTGTCTGGCTGAATAAATGCCAGCCGTCATGCCAGCCGGTCCCCCTCCGACAATAATTAAATCGTATATTTGCTTCATTCAATTATTTTACCATATAAAAACAAAAGATATCAAACAAAAAACTGACTGGGTTAAACCCCAATCAGTCGAATTCACTCATTTTCACCGGTCTTTCTGCGTAAAAATGCCGGTATATCCCACTTTTTCTCTTTTTCCACCATTTCTTCTTCGGCCCTCTGAGCTTCTTTCCTCAAATCAAGCGCATTTCTCCTGGTTAAAATTCTAGGCTGCTCTTCTTGTACAGGAACCGGCGCTTGAACAGGATTTTCCTTTACTGCTTTTCTTTTTTTCTTAACCTTAGTTTTCGGTTTTGGCCTTGGTCTTGGTTTTGGCCTTGGCTTTCTTTTTCTTTTTTGTTTAGGCTTTGGTTTGGGTTTTGGTTCTGGCTCTGGTTTTGGCTCTGGTTTTGGCTTTGGCCTTGGCCTTGGTTTTTCTTCCTTGCCACAACCAACGGCCAATAAAGCTATCCTAATTTTATCCTTGTAATTATTATCGTTTGATACGCCAAAGATAATTTTCGCCCGGCGATTAAAATCTGAAATGGTTTGAGAAATATTTTCAACTTCTTTCATCCCAAGCTCTTGGCTGGCTGAAATGTTGAAAAGGATTTTTTCAGCTCCTTTAATACTGTATTCATTTAAAGGACTATGGAGTACGTCTTTAAGAACTTCTTCCACTCTATTTGCCCCTTGAGCGTAAGCTGCGTTTAAATAAGCTAATTTTCCCCTGCCTTCCAATATTGCTTTAACATCGGCAAAATCAATATTGATCAGCCCTGGCAGATATATCATTTCAATAAGGCCTCGGAGGTTTTCCGACAATCTTTTATTAATAGCTGAAAAAGCCGCTTTGATCGGGGTCTTCTTATCTATTATTCGGAAAATATTTTCATTGGGTATAATGGAAACCGCGTTAAGGTTTGGAGCTAATTTTTCAAGACTGTTTTTAGCAATATAGCTTCTTTTGCCTCCTTCAAACTTAAAAGGAGTGGTAAATATGCCAAAGACTATGGCGCCTGTATCTTTAGCTATTCTGGCAAACTCCGGAGCCGCTCCAGAACCCGTACCTCCTCCCAAAGAAGCCACAATAATACAAAGGTCAATATTCTGGAATAGTTTGGCTATTTTGTCCTTTTCTTCTCGGGCTGCTTTTTGACCAAGTTTTGGATCCATGCCACAGCCCAAGCCATGAGTAAACTTTTGGCCGAACTGAAAAGTTTTTACACCCTTAATTAATTCTTTCAGCGCCTGGGAATCTGTGTTGGCCACAATAAAATCAGCCCTTTTAACATGGGGCGCTATTTCAGAAACAATTGAACCTCCTCCCCCGCCGATTCCAATAATCCTTATCCTGGTTTTATGGGCCAATTCCATTGGCTTAGCCTTAGAATTCTTAACAGTCCGAACAAGCTTAACCCGGCGCTTCTTCATAGGCTTTTTAGATTTTTTAGCTTTTGGTTTTTTCTTGGACATAAAGTTCAACGCCTTTTTAAATTATATACGACCGCCGCACAAGGTCAAGGATTAATATTCTGTCCAAGACGAAAGATAATTTATTTCGTCTATGGTTTTATTGGTATAATTTATAATTCCAATAGCGGCCACCGTAGTTATAACAAGCACAATAAGTATATAAGACCAGTTATTCTGTTGATTTCTAATAAATGCCATCACCTTCAACATATCGCTAATTTGGATAAAATTCAAGATAAAAATAAAAATGAGGAGCAGTTTAATTGATAAAAAGCTCCTCATCTATTTTTCTCTTGGCAAGCATGACATAGATTACTTATATTATATCTTGAGATGCTATGTTGGCATCTTTTACATTTCCTACCTTCTTCGCCTTGCTCCAAAGGAGGTATCTTAACAATAAGTGGTTTGCTGCGATCAAACCTTGCAAACCATTTTTCCTGATTCTGTGCATATCGCCTATCTTTGCTTGTCATTTTTCCTCCCTCTTTAATTTGAAAGTATATTTATCCCTTTATAATAAAATAAAAGAAAATTAAACGTTTGTCAAGATAGATTATGTTTTCATTAAAATTTCTGCTTCTTTTATCAGGGCCGCCAACTAAACCATCATCATCCTTCAGTATTTATAACGAATAAAGATACCATATTTTCCATTCTACCAAAAAACCCCTGCCCGCCATAGGGTGGGGCCTCTTTGGCGATTTTTCAGAATACTTCTGGATAATTTTAATTACTTTTCCATAGTCCATGGAGATTGCAATATTCCCTGGCTGTAATTTTCTCTGCTTTTACTTCAAAGTCTGCTTCCGGCTTATCTCCCGGCTTTAAAAACTTTCTATAAACCAGGCCATCGGCAATTATCTCAACCCACTCTATATAATGCTCTTTCTCCATGGGGTGAGGAATTGACCCGACATTTACTCTTACTCCTGTTTCTGTTTTTTCAATTAACGGCACATGTTTTTCCTGGCCAACATCTTCTGTTTTTTCCACAAGCAATTCCATGGGCTGTCCGCAGCAGACCAATTCACCTCCTGCATTATGCAAAACCTCTACAATATTTCCACAGACATTACATTTATAAACTTGGCTTAATTGCGTCATAAGTGTATTTGACTTATTTTGTTAATTCTTCAATTTCAGCAATCATTCCAGCTCTTAAGATTTCCTTATTCAGGTCTTCCTTTTTAACTTTTTCGAAATTAGTTGGTAGTTGTGATAGCATGTTTTTAAAGAGAAAAAGCAAATTCATCTCTTAAGGTTTCTTTTTCGTTTTTTCTAAAATTAACTTGTTGAGTATTTTTTTAACAAGCTCAATGCTTTCATCCTCAAGGATAGAAATTGGCAGTACGTTTTTGTTTAATTCTTTAAGCTTCTCTGCTATCTCAGAGATAGCCTTAGATGAAACCAGGTCTTTTTTGCTTATAAAAAGATACTCTGGTTTTTCTAAGAGTGTTTTATTATATGCCCCCAATTCATTGCGCACGGTTTTATAGTCTGCTACCTGATCTGCGGAATCAGCCGAAATAAAATGAAATAGGATTTTCGTCCGCTCAACGTGCCGCAAAAACTTAATGCCAAGTCCCTTTCCGCCAGAAGCTCCTTCAATAAGTCCGGGAATATCAGCCAGTATTAAATCAAAATGCACGCCTAAATTCGGCTCCAAAGTCGTAAAGGGATAATTTGCCACCTTGCTTTGAGCATTGGTCAGCTCGTTAAGCAAGCTTGATTTGCCCACATTGGGCAAACCCACAAATCCCACATCGGCAATCAATTTTAATTCGAATCTTATTTCAAACGATTCTCCCAATCCTCCGTATTCAAACTGCCTTGGCGTAGTATTGGTAGAGGAACGAAAATGAAAGTTCCCTCTTCCTCCTTTGCCTCCTTGAGCGATTAATAATCGTTCCCCGATTTTAGTTATTTCACTGTCTTGGGCAGTTTCTAATTTATGTATCACTGTTCCTACGGGAATTGATAAAACCAAATCTTTTGCATTTTGACCGTCGTGAAATTGCGAGCGGCCGTCTTGCCCCTTTTCAGCTTTAAATTCCTTTTTAAAACGAAACTTGTTTAAAGCGCTTAAATCAGAAGTTCCTTCAATATAAATACTGCCTCCTTGGCCTCCGCTTCCTCCGGTTGGCCCTAAAGACATCATATTTTTATTAAACAAGACTGCGCCCTGTCCCCCGTCTCCGGCTATGACGCGTATTTTTACTTCATCAATAAGCATGTTCTTAGTATAAATTATTTTAACATATTGAGATAATAAAAAGAAGAAAAAAACAAGCCCGTTTCCGAGCTTGGTTTTTCCGATGTAATAGTCCTTAGATGCGAGTTACGTTTGTCGCATTTGGTCCTTTGGGAGAATCAGTTTTTTCAAAAGATACTCTATCACCTGCTTTTAACTCTTCGTAGGTTACACCTTTAAGTTCGTTGCTGTGAAAGAAAAGATCTTTATCTTCTCCATCAACAGTAATAAACCCAAATCCTTTATCTGTAAGGTTTTTAATTGTTCCTTCCATGATTGTGTGTGATATAAATTAATTAATGTATTAAGGTTTACCCTGTTAAATAAAATCTTTGATTTTAATTTGTAGAGCAAATTTAACGGGGTGAATCCTAAAGCTTAGTTTCCCGAATAAACCCGACTAAATTTTATTAGGCAACTATCTCACCCTATTATACTATCACATAAAAGACATCTAGTCAAGCATCGCCGCGCTTTCACCAGCCAGATAACCGGTACTCCAGCAAATTTGAAGATTATATCCGCCCGTTGGCCCATCAACATCAATAATTTCTCCGGCGAAAAAAAGATTATCAACTATTTTTGATTTCATTGTTTTATCATCGATCTCTTTCAAAGATATTCCACCGCTAGTAATTATGGCTGAATCAAAACCCAAAAGCCCGGCCACCGTCATTTCAAGATTTTTCAGCAATCTTACTAAATTCTGCCTCTCTTCCTTAGTAACGATGTTTACTTTCTTTTCTAAGTCTATGCCGGATAATTTTAAAATTACAGGTATTAATTTGCGGGGCAAAAGATTATTCAGACAATTTTTAAATGATTTATTCTGATATTTTTTGAAATCTCTCTGGACTCTTTCATCTAATTTCACAAAATCCAAAGCCGGTTTTAAGTCCAGCGATATTTTAATTTCATCCCCGTTCGTTAATAGTTTTCCAACCCTTTTGCTAATATCGATAATTATAGGACCTGATAAGCCAAAATGCGTAAACAAGCACTCCCCGAATTCGCTAAATTGCTTTTTACCGCTTATTTTCGCGCTAACCTCGACATTCTTTAAACTAAGGCCTTGAAGATCCTTAATCCAATCCTCTTTTATCTTTATAGGGACTAAAGCTGGAGATAACTTTTCAATATGATGCCCTAATTTCTTAGCCCAATTAAATCCTTCTCCGGTAGATCCGGTTAATGAATACGATCTGCCTCCCGTACAAAAAATATAATTCTTTGCTATAATTTCTTGCTTTCCTTTGATATTTTTTACCGTTATTTTCTCAATTCTGCTGTTTTGGCAGTTAATATCAATTACCTGTGAACCGAATAATATATTTACTTTGTTTTTTTCCAAATAATTAACCAACGTTGCCAGCACGTCTTCCGCCCTGTCGCTTAAAGGAAAAACTCTATTCCCTCTTTCTGTTTTTGTTTTTACCCCTGATTTTTCAAAAAAGTTAATAACCTCTTTCGGCCCGAAAACAGAAAAAGCATGGAAAAGAAATCTTCCGTTCTTTCCGTAATTCTCCACTAATTTTCTTAAATTAAATTCTGCGTTGGTTATATTGCATCTGCCCTTGCCGGTCATAACAAGCTTTCTGCCAGGTTTCCTGTTTTTATCTATAAGAATAACCCTGGCTCCCGCTTCTGCGGCTTTTCCTGCTGCCATCATACCCGCTGGACCAGCGCCAATAACAGCTACATCGAATTTATCTTTTTCTTTTTTCATTCTATTGAAAACATTTTAGCGGCCAATTGTCCGCAAGCTCCCTCAATATCTTGGCCAAACCTATATCTTTGAGTAACAGCTACTCCTTCTTTCTCTAAAACCTCTTTAAACTTTTTGATTTTTGAAGGCAAAGAAGCTTTAAAGCTTTCAGTTGGATTATAAGAAATAAGATTAACAAAATAAAGAGGTTTTTTCATTAATTTAGCCAATGCTTCAGCTTTTTCTTCAGAATCATTCAAATCCTTTATCATGATATACTCAAACATTACTCTCCGCCTGGTCTTTTCAATATAATTATCAACCGCGCTTAAAACCTTCTCAATAGGATATGTTTTATTTATCGGCATTAATCTTGAACGAAGTTCATTATCAGGCGCATGAAGAGAAATAGCTAAATTTATCTGTAATTTCTCTTTAGCCAGTTCTTCTATTCCTTCAGTAATGCCGACGGTAGAGATTGAAAAATGCCTGGCGCCTAAATTAAATCCTTCTTTATCGTTCAAGGTTTTTATGGCTTCTATCACATGCTGATAATTTAAAAATGGCTCTCCCATTCCCATAAAGACAATATTGCTAACCTTCTCTTTCTCTTTTTTAAGATAACGGGCAAAGAATAAAACCTGCTCAATAATTTCCCAGCTTTCCAGGTTTCTTTTAAAGCCCATCTTGCCCGTAGCGCAGAAAGAGCAACCCAAAGGACAGCCAACTTGAGAAGAAACGCAAACAGTGTTTCTTTTATCTTTATGGCGCATTAAAACTGTTTCAACTTTCAAGCCATCTGCCAAAATAAAAAGGTTCTTTACTGTATTTTTATCTTTAGAAATAAAGGTATTTTCTGGTTTCTCAATCGAACATTTTTTATCTAATTCTTCTCTCAAACTTAAAGGCAGAGCTGTTGCTTCCTGCCAGCTTTCAATTAAATCCCGGAAAAGAGCTTTTTTAGCTTGCGCTAAACGATATTTTGGCTCTTTCTTTAATAATTCCTGGAATTGCATTAAGCTCATACTAAAATTCTACCAATAAACCAGTATGTAAGAAAGGTAGTAGGTAGTTCTTTGTGATATGGTGAAGGTAGAAAAAAATGGTGTCAACTCTGGTTTGGCCGGCAGTTTAGCTTAAAATTTTCATTGATGGTGCGTTTCGATTAGACATATTCTTGCTTGCCAACCTGACGGTGTCTTTCAACCAAGAAGGTATTTTTTTATCCTTTATTATTTT
>JAUYKD010000028.1 GCA_030700195.1 Candidatus Nealsoniibacteriota bacterium
CAAAACAAGGAGTTGGTTCAAGAGGTTATTAATTTTTTAATCGGTTTTGCCAGAAAAAATAAAGTGTTCGTTTTGAAAATCAGCCCAGAAGTAATTTTAAACGAAAAGACGAGCTGGCTTCCGGAATTGTTGAACAGCAAAGGCTTCAGAGAAACCAAGCGGTACGAGCTTCACAAGTGCACCATTAAGATTGGTTTGAAAAATGATTTGGATAAAATATTCGCCAATTTTAAAAAGAATACCAGGTGGGAAATAAGAAATGGAGAAAAAAGCGGGGTTAAAGTTAAGAGCGGAGAAAATGAAAGCGATCTTAAGGATTTTTATTCTCTTTATTCTGAAGCCATGGGCCGAGACCGGCTGGCTTATGATTATTTTAAAAACCTTTGGGAAAATTTCAAGAAAGATATTTTAGTTCTGGTGGCTAGCCATCAGGGACAGAAATTATCAGCCGCTTTTATCCCTTTTTTCAATAAAAAATGCTGGTATTTATTCGGTGGTTCAACCAAAAAACAATCTACTCGCAATTCCAGCCAAGTCTTGCAGTGGGAGGCGATAGTTAGGGCAAAGAAAAGGGGGGCTGAAGTTTACGATTTGCAGGGCATTTCCTGCGCAGAGCCGAAAAGCTCCCACGATAAAGGAGTGCTTCAATTTAAAGAGGGATTTAGTGGAGAAAGAAAAGAACTAATAGGAGAATTCGATTACGTTTTTTCTTCGGTTTTGTTCAAATTTCTATTTAAGATTTTATATCCTATATTTTGCAAACTGAACCAGGCTAGAACAATAATTAAAGGAATAATAGGAAGAGTGTAGCGTGGGTAAGGCCAAAATACGATATGAAGCGACCAGAAGTAAAAAATTACAATCCAAAGAATGAGTATTTCTTTTTTCCGACGGATCCATTTCAGCGACCAGAAAGCCAAAGCCAGCACTATAAAAAAGAAGATTTTATAAATATGGAAAAGTACGCCCATAATAGGAAAAGTTTCTTTAATGGTTTGAGCGTTGGCTCCTTCAGCTCCCGGATTCCAGAAAAGATAGATGTTTTTTAATCTGGCTAAGGCCATTGTTTTTAAACTAGTCTCCCCTGGTTTTAAAGCCTGAGAGCCTTCAGTATAATCCAATCTTACGTAAGCTTTGGTAATAATGCTTTGTAGTAAATGGTTGCTGATTGGATTTAATTGATGGGTTGCCATGCCCCAAGGCGAGAGAACGGCGAAGAAGACGATTAAAACTATTACCAATTTTAAGAGGTTGACCTTTTCTCTAAGCGGTTTCAAAAAAATTAATAAAAAGAATACGATCCAGAACGGCAGGAATAAAGCCACCGGCCTTACTAATGCAGCGATACCCA
Source organism: Candidatus Nealsoniibacteriota bacterium (assembly GCA_030700195.1). Taxonomy (GTDB): domain Bacteria; phylum Patescibacteriota; class Minisyncoccia; order Minisyncoccales; family MHMH01; genus JAUYKD01. The sequence continues at coordinate 1,352 of JAUYKD010000028.1, forward strand.
ATAATCCCCCGACAAGCAAACTATTTTTCAGCGAAGGTTTTTTTGAGAAAGACAAAAGAAAATATATTAAGAGCAAAAAAAAGAAAATAAAGAGGGTTTCAGAAACAATAAGAGTGGGGTAGAATATGAAATAGGGCCAGAGAATAAGGGTTAGCGAGGATAAGAGGGCCAGGAGCGGAGATAAATCCAAAAATTTTCGAGTCATCAGGTAGACAATTATTGCCATACCTCCTAAAAGAAGGAATTGGATAAATTTAACTATCTGGTAGTCATGTCCGAAGAGGTAGTAAATAGAGGCGAGAAAAACTGGATAGCCGACAAAATTATTACTAAGAGATTCTTTAATTGGTTTATCATTATATATAAATCCCTTGCCCTGAATTAAGTTTTGAGCCACAACATCGTATCCTTCAGAATCTGATATTACCGGAAAAGAAGGGATAAATTTTAAACCGACTCCTCCTATAATCAGGATTAGAATAATTATTAAGACGATATTGATTAAATCTTTTTTTAGCATTAAATTAAGCATGATTTCAACATAATTGGTTTGCTCGGTCAAAATATAGAAGTAAACTCCTCTATTTTTCCCTCACCGCCAATTATAGCAAACGGAACTTTAAAATGCCAGAAATAAAAAACTTCAAAAAAGCATTACGGATTATCGGAATAGTTTTATTTATTTATATTCTTTCAAGGGTTAATTGGCCCGAGTTTTTGGAAATTTTCAAAGAAATAAACGTTTTTTATTTCCTTTTAGGCATTCTTTTAATTATCCCTTCAATTTTTCTTAGAGCTTTGCGATGGAGAGAGTTAGTTAACTCAACTGGTGCCAGAATTTCAAAGAAAACATTAATTGCAATATTCGTCAAGGGTTTATTTTTGGGAGTTATCACTCCTGGCAAGTTGGGCGAATTTTATCGGGCAAAATATCTGGCTCAAACAACAGATGTTTCTTTAGATAAAGCTCTCTTTACCGTAGTTTTTGATAAAATAACAGAGCTCTTTGTTGCGGCTTTTTTGGGCATTTTGGCTATTTTGGCGCTATCTTATTTTTTTGATGTAAATATCTTATTAATGGGAGTGATTTTAGTCCCGATCGTGGCTTTGGGGATTTATTTTATGGCAAAAAGAGGGCATAGCCAGAAGCTTTTGAAATTCTTTCTCCAAATTTTTCTTTTTGATTTCCTGAAGAAAAAGGCGGAAGTTTTTTTTAATGGGTTTTTCGAGGAAGCAAAAAGTTTGACTAAGATTTTAATAATAAAATTGTTTTATTATGAATTGCTTCTCTATTTTTTAATGGTCTTTGTCTTCTTTTTCATGGCTCTGTCTTTGGGAATAAATATTCCTCTTTGGTATTTATGCGCGATGGTTCCTTTGGTAAGCATCATAGCAGCCATTCCTATTTCTATATTAGGACTGGGCACTCGTGAAGCCACTTTTATTTTTTTATTCTCTCTTATTAATTTAAGCTTAGATCAAGCCGTAGCTCTTTCTTTTTTAATTATGATTTGGAGTATTTTTTCCGGCTTGCCAGGATTTATTTTAATATATTTTCCGTTTAAAATTTTGAAATAAAACGATGAATAAAAAAACCCCCTCATTATTCAAGATTATAATTAACGCCTTAGCTTTTCCGATTAGGGTGCTGTTTATACCAACCGAAGGAAAACTTGGCTTGTCATCCTTAAAAGAAGAAAGAATGAGACAGGTTGCAAAATATTGCAAAGGGAGGGTTTTGGATATAGGCTGCGGGCCCGGTAACGTGTTTATCAAAGAGTTTATTGGAGAGGAACACGGCGTTGGCATTGATGTTTTTCCTTATGAGGGAGTTGTCAATATTATTGAGGATATGACAAAATTGCCATTTGAAGATTCTTCGTTTGATACTCTCACCATAATTGCAGCCGTTCATCATATTCCAAAATCAAAAAGAAAGGTCGAATTTGCCGAGTTTATCAGAGTGTTAAGGTCGGGAGGCCTTCTGATTATTACCGAAGGGGAACCGATAACTCAGTTTTTGGTTCATAAGTGGAGAAAGTTTTTCTTTGGATTGCAGGGTAAATTAGATGTGAATTCTCAAAGGGGTATGGCTAAAGACGAGGAGTACTGCATGTTAAAGAAAGAATTGTTGTCGTATTTGAATAAGCCGCCATTAAAGTTTATAAAAAGAAAGCGTTTTGCTTGGGGATTTAGCAATGTTTACATCGCAAAAAAAGAATAAAATAATTTTAACGTTTGATTTGGAATTTTGGTACGACACAGAATTTCTTAAAGAATATTTGCCGGAATCCCGACAAGATTGTTTGGTGGAATCGGTTCTGCCGGTTTTGAATTTACTTAAAAAATATAATGCTCAAGCGACTTTTTTTACCACTGGGAAAGTTATGGAAAAATATCCGGAGTTAATCAAGCAAATTCATTCCCAAGGCCATGAAATCGCTTCGCACGGTTATTCTCATGAGTTTTTAGGAAAGCTGGCAAAAGAAAAGTTTGTTGAAGAAATGAAAAAATGCGTTGAACTGACCGAGAAAACAATCGGAGAAAAACCTAAGGGTTTTAGGGCCCCTTGTTTCTCTCTCAATAAAAAAACCAGCTGGGCTTTGCTTATTTTAGCGGAGTTGGGGTTTAAATATCATTCAGGAAGAAGTTCAATGCCCGGCTCTGCTTTATTGGAAGTGCCGGCGGGTTATTCGGGCGGAGTGTATTTTCGCTTATTGCCCGTTTTCTTTTTCAAGTATCTTCTTAAAAAGCAAAGAATTCTTTATCTGCATCCTCATGAGTTGTATAAAGATACGCCCATTATTGAAAGAGCGCCCGGCTTTAAAAAATTCTTAAAATATTATAGAGTTAAAGATAGCTTAAACAAGCTTGAAAAACTGCTTCAATCATTCCAATTTGGTTCAGTTGAACAAGTTTTAGGTTTATGAAATTAATTATTATTATCCCGGCTAAAAACGAAGAAGCCACAATAAGCGCGGTCATCAAGGGACTGCCCGCAGAAATTTCAGGCGTGGATGAAAAAGAGGTTTTGGTTATTGATGATGGCTCAACAGATAGCACGGCTCAAGTTGCCAGAGAGACGGGAGCTTTGGTTATTTCTCATTTAGAGAATAAAGGAGTTGGAGCAGCTTTTTCTACCGGAATAAAAGAAGCTCTTTCACGAAGAGCTGATTTGGTTTTAACGATTGACGCTGACGGTCAATTTGATCCGGCCGAGATTCCTTCTTTAATCCTGCCTGTTTTGGAAAAGAGAGCTGATTTTGTCTTAGGTTCTCGTTTTGCCAAGGGTTCTCCTAAAATGCCTAAAATTAAGCTTTGGGGCAATAAAGTAATGGCTAAGTTTATAAGTTATGTTGCTTCCAAAAAGATTTCTGACGCTTCCTGCGGCTTCCGCGCTTATTCTAAAAAGGCCTTGCTGCATCTTAATCTTTTTGGTAGTTTTACCTACACTCAAGAGACAATTTTAAATTTATCTTTCAAGGGTTTGTGGATAATGGAAGTGCCCGTAACGGTTAAATATTTTCCCGGCAGAGTATCTGATATTAGCGGCAGCTTAATAAATTATGTTTTTCAGACAATGAAAATCATCTTGCGCACAATTATTGATTATAAACCATTGAAGTTTTTTGGCGGTTTAGGAGTTTTGCTTTTTTCAATCGGGGCGATACTGGATATAATTATGTTTTTGTTTTTTCTTGGAACCGGCAGTTTTTCTCCCCACATCATTGTGGGAGTTTCGGGATTAATTTTTAATTTCTTCGGATTGACTCTTTTTATTATCGGCTTGGTTGCTGATATGTTGAATCGGGTCCGCCAGAATCAGGAAAGAATGCTTTATTACCAAAAAAAGAAGATTTATGGAGAATAGAAAAGTTTTATTTATCGGCGTCAGTAATTATAATTTGGAAAAGCCCGAGCTTCAATTGTATTTAAAGAAAAAGTTTGAAGGACTGTCTCAAGGGATAATACCTTTAGTCTTAGCTAAAGGAAAACCTTTTCATAAAAAGATTTGGCAGTCAGAGTTTTATCTTTTGCCCCCGACTTTCTTTTTCTGGCCCCTGGCTTTTTTTCTTGCTTTTTGGCTGTGCTTAACAAAAAAGATAGACGTTATCGTGGCCCAGTCGCCTTTGGCCGAGGGCTTTGCCGGCTCAATCTTAAAGAGAATATTAAGGAAGGAGCTGATTGTTGAAGTTCATGGAGATTGGTCAAAGGCGTTTTTGGTGAAAAAAAGAAAGTTCAGCTCTTTGCAAAAAAAGCTCATTCCTGTTTTAGCTAAGTTTAGTTTGAAATCAGCTGATAAAATCAGGGTAATCTCTGAATTCACCCTGGAAAAAGCTAAGGCAGTTTCTCCAGATAAGCCCTATTTTGTTTTTCCGACTTTCACGGACATAGATGACTTTCTTAAAGAAAAAAACGCTCAATTCAGCCATTTCGTCTTATTTGTCGGCAATTTGCAGAAGGTTAAAGGAATAGATATTTTACTCAAGGCCTTTGCCAGGGTTTCTTTGGATTTTCCGGAGTTTAAGCTTATTTTAATCGGCCATGGTCCGGAAAAAGAGAATCTTAAATCACAATCCTCGGCTCTTAAGATTGACCGCAAAGTAGAGTTTAAGGGACAACTTTCTTTAGAGGAAACTAGAAATATTATGAAGAATTGTTATTGTCTGGTTTTGCCGTCTTTATCAGAAGGTTTGGGTAGGGTATTGGCAGAAGCCCAGGCCTTAAGCAAACCGACAATTGCTAGCCGGGTTGGGGGAATTCCGGATTTGATTCAAGACGGCCAGAGCGGGTTTTTATTTGAGGTGGGAAACGTAGAACAATTGACGGAAAAACTAAGGACTCTATTAAAAGATAAAACTTTAGCGATTGAAATGGGGAAAAAAGGAAGGGAATTCATTCAAGACAAATTCTCCAACGAAAAATACCTGGCCAATTATTTAGAGATGATAAATACATAAGCAGCCAAACTTAATATGTTGGAAATGGGGCCTCAATCAATCGCCAAAGGACCAATTTTTTGGTAGAATAAACGATGGTTGAATAATTTTTAGAACTTTGGTAAACTATATACATTATGGCACCAACTATGAAAAAAGCGCTTGTTACCGGCATCACGGGCCAATGTGGATCTTATTTAGCCGAATTTTTACTTTATAAAGGTTATGAGGTACATGGCACTATCAGACGTGCCAGTACTTTTAATACCAGCCGTATTGATCATATTATTACCGATGAGCAGCACACTCCGGGAGCTAAGTTCTTTTTTCATTACGGCGATATGGTTGACGCTACCAGTTTGATTCATTTGGTCCAGAAAATAAGGCCCGATGAAATCTATAATTTAGCTGCCCAATCTCACGTCAGAGTGTCTTTTGATGCGCCGGAATATACCTCCAATGCCGATGCTTTAGGTACTTTGCGGCTGTTAGAAGCGATCAGGTTATTAGGTTTGTCTGACAAGGTTAAATTTTATCAGGCCTCAACCTCCGAGTTGTACGGTAAAGTGCAGGAAATTCCTCAAACCGAAAAAACTCCTTTTTATCCCAGAAGTCCCTACGCGGCTGCCAAACTTTACGCTCATTGGATAACCAGGAACTATCGGGAGGCCTATGGTTTGTTTGCTTGCAACGGCATACTTTTTAATAACGAATCACCTCGTCGGGGCGAGACCTTTGTCACGCGTAAAATATCCAGGGGCATTGCCAGGATTAAAAAGGGTTTGGATAAGAAACTTTATTTAGGCAATCTTGAAGCCAAAAGAGACTGGGGTTTTACGCCAGAATATATTGAGAGCATCTGGCAAATGCTTCAGCAATCCGAAGCCGATGACTTTGTTATAGCTACCGGTGAGCAGCATTCAGTCAAAGAATTTTTAACCGAGGCTTTTCAATATGCCGGCCTGGGTGACTGGCAGCCTTATGTTGAAATTGACAAGCATTATTTCCGGCCGACTGAAGTTGATTCATTGATGGGGGATGCCAGCAAATCAAAAGAGAAGTTCGGCTGGCAGCCGAAAATTAAATTCAAAGAACTGGTCAGGATTATGGTTGACGCCGATTTGCGAGCTTTGGGATTGCCGTGTCCGGGCGAGGGCGACCAGATTATTAAAGAGAAGTTTCCCGACAAATGGTGGAACAAAGATTAAAAAAAGAGAAGTCCGATTAAGACTTCTCTTGTAGAGCTTGTTTTTTTGTTGTTTCGGTAATCCACCCCTCTCCTAAGATATTTTGGCCAGAAGAAAAGATAGCAACCGGTTTTTCTCTCCCTACAGGCACCAAACGGATAACCCTATTAAGAGAGATATCAGGGTGTTCCCAGTGGGATTCTCCGTCAAAAAGACGCAGTTCTTTCAAAGAAAAAGGTATTTCTATTTCCCAATAAAGAGTAAGAACAGCTGAAGCGATTTCGGGGTCAATAAAGATTACGACATCATCTAGTCTTACTTGGCGGTCTGGAGTTTTTAACAGCAGAGTTTGAGCGTCCCCCTTGTTTTTCCAGGTAAGTTCTTTTATTGAGAGCGGAATCATCGCCGTTGGTTTTAGTCCCCACTTTTCGATATTTATTTCTGTTTCTTGCCGAGATTGTAAGAAATAAACTCGGTTATGGATATCACCGATCAGTATTTCTTCAGCGACTTCTTTTTCAGCGATTTCTTTTGGGCTGAACAGCTGTTCGATGTTATCGGGAACGCCGCCAGGGATTAGCCATCCTTGAGGCATAATGTCACGATAAGTACTGACGATGTATCTGATTCCCTCTATTTTTAGAATCAGACAGCAATCCCCGCAGATTATCTCTAATGGATGACCGGGCGCGGCAACTTTGACGCTATTTGAGGTTTGTTCTTGCCAGAGTTGCAATTGTCGTTGCAGCCAACTTTTTGAAGCAGAATTAAAGTGGTCTCTTCTTTCCTGGCCGGTTGTGATAAATTCCGTTTCGCTGGTTATTTCCGCTTGGAGAACGCCGGGCTGATTCAGCCAAGCGCGAGTGACTCTAGCTGTGCAGATATTACCTTCGTTTACTTTTTTCAATAAATCCCGATAAGTTTTCAATTAACTATTCTCCTTTCCTAATTTAATAATTCATTCTAACTAAAAATTAAAAAAATGTCAATAGAAGATAAAAAAGTGTTTGTGGCTGGCGGTACGGGTTTCGTTGGTAAAGCAGTTATCAGAAAATTAAAAGAGAGAAGTATTAATTACGTAACAGGTTCTTTAAGTCAAGGGATTGATTTTAGGAACTTTGAACAGGTTAAGGCCTTTTTCCAAAAAGAAAAGCCGGATTATGTCATTAACTGCGCTGCTTTCGTGGGCGGCATTCAATTCGGCTTAGAACATCTTGGTGAGATATTTTTCAATAATACCCTAATGTCCGCCTATTTAATGGAAGGGGCCAGATTATCGGGAGTGAAAAGATTCGTCAACCCAATTTCCAATTGCGCTTATCCGGCTCATTTGTCAAAATTCAAAGAAAAAGATTTCTGGTCGGGTCCCTTGCACGAATCGGTCTTGGCTTATGGGGCCGTCAGAAAGATGAGCTGGGTACAGGGTTGGGCTTATGCTCGCCAATACAATTTCGATTCAGTGCATTTAATTCTGCCCAATATGTACGGCCCCGGAGATTATTTTGATGAAAAGAGATCTCACGCCTTGGGCGCTTTGGTCATGAAATTCTACGAAGCTAAAAAACAGGGAAAACCAAAGGTCATCGTTTGGGGAACGGGCAAGCCAATTAGAGAGTGGCTTTATGTTGACGATGGCGCTGAAGCCCTGATTAAGGCCTTAGAAATTCCTTTGGCGATCGAGCCGATTAATATCGGCCGGGGAGAAGGAATCTCCATTAAAGAATTAGCAGAACTGATTAAAGAAATTGTCGGCTATCAAGGCAAGATTGTTTTAGATAAAACCAAGCCGGATGGCGCTCTTTGTAAAATTATGGTAGTTGATAAAATGAAAGAGATTTTTAACTGGACACCGTCCACTACTCTAAAAGAAGGCATTCAAAAAACAGTTGAAGATTATAAACATGAAAAAAGAAGTCATTAAAGATAAAGACCGGATTTTAGCTGTAATTTTAAGGGAGGGCGACTTTCCCGAAGGGTTGAGTTTTCATACGGAGGAAAAAGATTTTGTCCAATTGGCTACTTGGTATTATAATAAAGGGAAGAAAACCTCCACTCATTCTCATAAAATTGCCGAAAGAAAAGCCGATAGAACCCAAGAAGTAATTTATTTGAAGAGGGGGAAAGCAAAAGTAGAGATTTACGCCGAGGATGATAAACTTTTAAGCGAGATAATTTTGAAGGCTGGAGATTTGATAATAATCTTCGGCGGTGGGCACGGTTTCGAGATTTTAGAGGATGGTACCCAGGCCATAGAATTTAAAAACGGACCTTATTTGGGACTGGAAAAAGACAGAAGATTATTAATATAATCCGTTCTGCGAATTTTTATTCAAATAATACGAATATTATATGTCTTTTATCAATCAAATTGAGCCGGTTTATGGAAAGGAAGAAATAAAAGCGGTAATGGATTATTTAAAATCAGGCGGCTGGCTGACCGAGTTTAAGAAAACCCGTGAGTTTGAAGATATGATTGCCAAATTTACCGGGGCTAAGCATTGTTCGGTGGTGACTAACGGCACGGTTAGTTTGTTTATTGCTTTAAAAGCTTTGGATGTGGGGCCGGGAGACGAAGTGATAGTGCCTGATATTACCATGGCCGCCAGCCCCAATGCGGTTATTTTAACCGGAGCCAAGCCGGTTTTCGTTGATATTGAAGAAGAAAGCTTATGTCTTGACGTGGCCAAAGTGGCTCAAGCTATTAACAAGAAAACCAAAGCGGTCATGCATGTTTCGCTTAACGGCCGGGCGGGCGAGTTATTAAAATTGAAGAAGCTTTGTCAAAAAAAGAAGATTTATTTGATTGAAGATGCGGCTCAATCGCTCGGCTCTTTCTATCAGGGGAAGCATTTGGGCCGGCACGGTATTATCGGCTCTTTTTCTTTCAGCATGCCCAAAATTATAACAATGGGCCAGGGAGGATGCTTAATCACTGACAGCCAGAAACTTGATGATAAAATAAAACTTATTAAGGACTTTGGCCGAAAGAGCGGGGGCGTGGATTTTTATGAAACAGTTGGATGGAATTTTAAGTTTACTGACCTCCAGGCAGTTATCGGTATAGCGCAGATGAAAAAATTGAAAGCAAGGATGGCCAAAAAGAAAAGAATATTTAAATTATATCGTCATCTGCTGGCTGGCGTGAAAGAAGTAAAGTTTATTGAAACTGATTTAAGACAAACTACTCCCTGGTTTATGGATATTCTAGTAAATCGGCGAGAAAAACTGATTGCTTATTTAAAAACGCAGGGCATTGGCTCGCGATCTATTTACCCATCTCTGCACAATCAACCAGCTTATAATAAAAAAGGAAGTTATCCAGTTGCTGAAAGAACAGCTAATAAAGGGCTTTGGTTGCCATCTTCGGTAAATTTAACCGAGAAAGAAATTAAATACATCTGCCAACAAATTAAACAATTCTACTCGATTCCTTAGGAATATTAATACTATGTCAAGGAAAATGATTCAATATTACAAGCTTCCGTTATGGTTTGAACTAAGAATGAGATTGAGAAACCAATATTACGGTTTATTCAGAAAGAAATTATTAGTCAAGAAACTTGCTGAAAGAAAAGGAGAATGTAGGCACTGTGGAACTTGTTGTAGGGTGATGCAACTCGGATTTAAGTGCCGCTTTTTTGACGAAAAGACCAATAATTGCCGACTTTATGGTACTAAATTAATGCCAAGGTCCTGTAAATCATATCCTTTTGATTTGGAAAACAGCTGCCGTGATAAAATAACGGAGATAAGAGAGAAATGTGGCTATTATTGGGAAGCCGATAAATAAATTAATCATGTCTAACAATAATCACACAAAAGTAAGTTTAGTTATTCCGGCTCGCAACGAAGCCAAATCGCTGGGGAGAACAATTCAAGAGATACCGGCCGGTTTTATTGACGAAATAATTGTTTCTGACGGCCATTCTACCGATGGTACCCTGGAAACAGCCAGGGATTTGGGCTGTCAAGCCATTACTCAAGAAGGCAGAGGGTTTGGCTTGGGCATTATTTCTGGCATTAAACATTGTACCGGAGATATTATTATCATCATGGATGCCGACGG
>JAUYKD010000031.1 GCA_030700195.1 Candidatus Nealsoniibacteriota bacterium
CTTAAAACTCGAATAAATAACTTCAGCTGGTCAAAACCAGGTTTTGACCAGACTGGGATTATACACAATCGGGCGGTTGACAGGGGTTTGTGATACTTGATAAAATAAAAGAAGTGTTGATATCTTAGTTTTATGGTGAAGAAAATCGTTTTTTTAGTTATTGTTTTAGTCCTCGTTGGTGGAGGATTTTTTTATTGGCAGAATAGTCAAGCAGATGTGAAGGATTTGAATAAAATGCTTCCGGACGGGGTCAAGGTAGTTAAAAGCTTAATCAGCGGAGAATACAAAGTAGTTAATAAAATAGATGGGTATGAGTTTAAAGTGCCGGAAGAACGAGGAGGCCTTAGCGATATAGAGTATATCCCAAAAAGAATAGAAAGTGATTATACTGTGGCAACCATTGAATTAGAAGCTCTAGAGGGAGATGCCAGGATTGTTATAATTAATCGTTTTAAATTAGAAGAAACAGACTTAGAACCTTGGGCAAAAATTAATTTTGACACATTTAGTTTAGTCGGAGATTTTTCTAAAGATACAATCAAAGAATTTAACATAGTTAAAACTCAAGAGAATGTACACCTTGGCGGTATGTATATATACTTTTTTAAGACAGATGATGCAATTTATGCGATAACCGGCGGTTCAGAAGATTTTATTCGTTATATTATAGCCAATGGAAAATGGTAATCAATTTCTTAAAAAACCCAATTTAGACAAAAAGCTATTTTTAGCAGTTGTTATTACAACTGCTGTTTTTTTATTAGGAACAGCGTCAATTATTGAAGCCAAAAAAGTTAATGATAAAGAGGCAGACGAGATTAAGACATTTTTAAAGCTTTCCAATGTGCCGTTTTTCTCAAAATACAGCGAAGAAGACATTAAAAAGCTCCTCAATTTAAAAATAAGCGCAGTGGAAATATCCGATTTTACCTACGGCCTTTTGGTTTTAAGCGTCAAAGACGATATAGATTTTATGGATATGATTTTAACCCAGGCCTACAAACAAGAAGCAAGAGATTATTTCAACGGCCTTTTAGATAAAAAACTTGATTTAGTTTCGCATCTTGGAAATGTCGGTAAAAACCTTTATTCTTTAGCGCAAAAAGGAGGAGAAGTCGGCCCGTATACCGGCCTTGCTTTAGAGAGCGTTTCAATTACCAATAAAACAATTGAGATTTTTTCTACCTTTAATATTTTAAAAGAGATGAAAAAATACGATGGCTTATGGTATTATTTTGACTTAAGAAAACAAGGTAATGAATCTCATAAAACAGCTTGGGAAGAAGCGAAAATTGTGATGGGTTGGGCCGCAGAAACAGGAAGTAGATTTAAAGGAGCTGGACATAACAATACAACTCAACTTGAATCTCAATTTATTGCTCTTTGGGATAAATGGGAACCCTATATAACTCCATACGGCATAAGCGAGGATTATAAAAAACAAGTAAGAAATGAATTAAATGATACTCTTATTACAGAGGCAGAAAGGACCCCTGTTTTTGTTAAAAAAGAATCCGGTCCTTCTTTCATAGAAAGATATGTTCAACAATTGAATAGGATGAAAGAACTTGTTGCCGGTTTGATCTCTCAAGTTAATCCTTTCAGCGCCGGACCAATTATAAATTTGCCGGAAGAATCGCCGGAAACAGAAATAAAAAATGAGCCGGAGAAATTAATTGAGGATGAACCTTATCCAACGGTAAATTTAACAGCGAAACCAAATCTAGACGATATGCAGGAGGACTTGGATGACATCTTAGAAAATCTAGATATTGTTAGTCAAGAAACCGAAAACCTTCTTGAAATTAATTCTCAACCAGACGAAATGACCGAAGCCGAATCTCCATTGATTGAGCCGGGACCTCCTTCAGACGCAGATTTAGCAAAAGAAGAGCAAAAAGAATCTCCAGAAACCGATTTAGCAATCAACAAGGGAGACGAAGTAGAACTGAAAGATATTATTAAGCCCTTTTGCCAAAAAATAGCCGGCGATCTTCCATTAAGATTCAGGGTTTTTATCAATGAAGTTGGCTGGGCCGGAACCGATAATTCTGCGAGCGATGAATGGATTGAACTAAGAAATATTTGGGGGATTCCGGTTAATTTAAATGGATGGCAGCTTCTGGATAAAGACGGGCAAATAAAAATCATTTTTCAAGAAAAAGATATTATTCAGCCGAATGGTTATTATCTTTTAGAACGCACCGACGACGATTCAATCCCCGGCGTTCCAGCCGACCTTATTTACAGCGGCGCTCTTAATAATAGCAATGAGGCTCTCTATTTATTTGATAATAATTGCGAACTTGAAGACGAGGCGGAAGCTTCTCCAGATTGGCCGGGAGGAGATAATGCTCAAAAGAAAGCAATGGAAAGGTTGGATAACCTTTATTGGTATACATACCATGGCTCTGCGCAAGGAACGCCAGGCACGGAGAACAGTTCTCCGCCGAGAGAGTATTCTAATACCAGTCCCGTTCTTGAAGCGGAAGAAGAACAATCCTTTGCGCCGCAGATTTTGATTCCCGAAGTTCAAACAGAAACCGGCGTAGCAGCCGTAGTTATTAACGAGATTGCCTGGGCAGGGACAGGAGCCAGCGCTTTTGATGAGTGGATTGAGCTTTACAATAATAGCACTTCAAGCATTGATATTGCTGGTTGGCGGTTAAGTTCTTCTGACGTTGATGGCCCTGATATTGTTTTTTCAACTTCTAGTGCAGCCACAACCACTATTGAGGCTTATGGTTTTTATCTTATAGAAAGAACCAACAATGAAACAATCAGCGACATTTCGGCTGGCTTGATGGGCAGTTTCGGAAACGGTTTATCAAATACAAATTGCGAGGTTTTGTCTCTTTATAACAGCAATGGAGATTTAATAGATAAAACTGCTTGTTCGGTGAGCGACTGGCCAGGAGGAGAAGCCAGTCCTAATTACGTTTCAATGGAAAGAATTTCTGTGGCTTCCGGAACTGATGTTGGTAACTGGGCCAGTAATAATTTAATAACCAGAAATGGTTTGGACGCAGGCGGAAACGCGATTAACGGCACCCCAAAGAGCGAAAACAGCGTTTCAATGTCATTTACAGAGATTTCCGGTACTTTAAGCTTAGAAGAAGATTTGGTTTTGACTCTATTGGGTAGTCCTTATATTATTGAGGGCTCTATTACGGTAAACGAAGGAATTAAATTGACAATCGAAGCCGGAGTAATAATAAAATTCAAGCACAATTCTAACTGGCATTCTGCCTTAAACGTTATGGGAGAATTAGAGGCGATCGGCGGAGAAAATTTGGACCAAAAAATCATTTTCACTTCAATTTATGATGATGAGTATGGCGGAGATACCAATAACGATGGCGTAACTAGCCAGCCGGCCGTTGGTGACTGGGAGTGGCTTTATTTAAATGACGCTCAAAGCGTTTT